>NZ_JAGPUP010000557.1:0-109389 GCF_018069605.1 Microvirga sp. HBU67558
CGCGGCGAGATCCTGGAGCTGAAGTCGACCATCAACACCATGGTGGATCAGCTCAACTCCTTCGCGTCCGAGGTGACCCGCGTGGCCCGCGAGGTGGGCATCGAGGGCAAGCTCGGTGGGCAGGCGCAGGTGCGCGGGGTCGCCGGCACCTGGAAGGACCTCACCGACAACGTCAACATGATGGCGAATAACCTCACCGGCCAGGTGCGCGGCATCGCCAGCGTGGTGACGGCGGTCGCCGAGGGCGATCTCAAGCGCAAGCTGACGGTGGATGCCAAGGGCGAAATCGCCGCGCTGGCCGAAACCATCAACGAAATGATCGACACGCTCGCCACCTTCGCCGATCAGGTGACTAACGTGGCCCGCGAAGTGGGCGTGGAAGGCAAGCTCGGCGGGCAGGCGAGGGTGCCGGGCGCCGCCGGCCTGTGGCGCGATCTCACGGATAACGTGAACCAGCTCGCGGCCAACCTGACCACTCAGGTGCGCGCCATCGCGGATGTGGCCACCGCCGTGACCAAGGGCGATCTGACCCGGTCGATTTCGGTGGAAGCCTCGGGCGAGCTGGCCTCGCTCAAGGACAACGTCAACGAGATGATCCGCAACCTGCGCGACACGACGCTCAAGAATGCGGAGCAGGATTGGCTGAAGACCAATCTCGCCAAGTTCACCCGCATGCTGCAGGGCGAGCGCGATCTCACCACCGTGTCCAACATGATCCTGTCGGAGATCGCTCCGCTCGTGAACGCGCAGCAGGGCGTGTTCTATACGGTCGAGACCGACGGGAGCGAGCCCATCCTGGAGATGGTTGCCTCATACGCATTCACGGAGAGAAAGCACCTTAACAACCGGTTCCGTCTGCGCGAAGGTCTGGTCGGGCAGGTCGCCTACGAGAGGAAGAGGATCCTGCTCACCAACGTGCCGGGCGACTACATCACCATCAGCTCGGCCCTCGGCGAGGCGCCGCCTCTCAACATCATCGTACTGCCGGTGCTGTTCGAACAGGAGGTGAAGGCGGTCATCGAGCTCGCCTCCTTCAGCCGGTTCTCGGAGACGCACCAGTCCTTCCTCGAGCAGCTCACCGAGTCGATCGGCATCGTTCTCAACACCATCGCGGCGAACATGCGGACGGAGGGCCTGCTGAAGCAGTCGCAGCTCCTGACCACCGAGCTGCAGAGCCAGCAGGAAGAGCTGCGGAACACCAACGACCGTCTGGAGCAGCAGGCTGCAACCCTGCGTCAGTCGGAAGAGCTCCTGAGGCAACAGCAGGAAGCGCTTCAGAAGACCAACGAGGAGCTCGAGGACAAGGCGCAGCTGCTCGAGCTCCAGAAGCGGGAGGTCGAGACCAAGAACCAGGAAGTGTCCGTCGCCAAGACGGCCCTGGAGGAGAAGGCCGAGCAGCTTTCGCTGACCTCGCGCTACAAGTCGCAGTTCCTGGCCAACATGAGCCACGAGTTGCGGACGCCGCTGAACTCGCTTCTGATCCTGTCGAAGCTGCTGACCGAAAACTCGGACGGCAACCTGACCGACAAGCAGAGGGAGTTTGCGAAGACCATCCACGCGGCGGGATCGGATCTTCTCTCGCTCATCAACGACATCCTGGATTTGTCGAAGATCGAGTCCGGCACTGTCAGCCTGGAAGTGTCGAGCGTCGCCTTCAAGGACCTGGTCGACAACATGGAGCGCACCTTCCGCCAGGTGGCGGAGGAAAGAAGGCTCGACTTCCATGTGGAGGTCGATCCCAAGCTGCCGCCCGCCATCCGGACGGATTCGAAGCGGCTGCAGCAGGTGCTGCGCAACCTCCTGTCGAACGCGTTCAAGTTCACGGAGCGCGGAGGCGTGACGCTTCAAATCGGATCGGCCGAGGGAACGCCCTTGAGGGCGGGAAGCCAGTGGATCGCCATGTCGGTGACCGATACGGGCATCGGCATCCCGGAGGAGAAGCAGCGCATCATCTTCGAGGCTTTCCAGCAGGCGGACGGCACGACAAGCCGGAAGTACGGCGGAACCGGTCTGGGTCTCTCGATCAGCCGCGAAATCGCCCGTCTGCTCGGCGGCGAGATCGTGGTGTCGAGCACGCCGGGGAGCGGCTCGACCTTCACGCTCTTCGTCCCGGTCGATCCTCCGGCCAGTCACGGAATTGCCGGCAGCGAATCCGCCGCCAGACCCAACGGAAATGGAGCAGGGCAGTACCTCGCCTCCGACGAATCGGCCGGATCGATGATCCGTCAGCCCTCGGCCGCAATGGCCCTTTCGGCCTCGCTCGACGATCGGCACGCGATCACCGGTGGTGATCGCGTGGTGCTCATCATCGAGGACGACGCGATGTTCGCCTCCGTCCTGCTGGAGCTCGCCCGGGAGGAGGGCTTCAGGGGACTGATCGCCATGGACGGGGCATCGGCCCTTGCCCTCGCGCATCGCTACAAGCCCCATGCGATCACGCTCGATATCGGACTTCCCGACATGGACGGCTGGGCACTCCTCGATCTGCTCAAGCACGATCCTCGCACCCGGCATGTGCCCATCCACGTGATCTCGGTCGACGATCAGAAGAAGCGCGGTCTCAAGGCCGGTGCCTTCGGGTTCCTGGAGAAGCCCGTCGACCGGGAAGCTCTCATGGGAGCGCTCAACCGCACCAAGGAGTTCATCGACCGGCCCGTGAAGAAGCTGCTTCTCGTCGAGGATGACGACAATCAGCGCATGAGCCTGTCCGAACTCATGAAGAGCGAACAGGTCGACGTGACCGCGGTGGGAACGGCCGAAAGTGCCCTGGAGGTGATCCAGGCGCGGCAGTTCGACTGCGCGATCGTCGATTTGGGTCTTCCCGACCTTCCCGGTGCGGAGCTCATCGAGCGCATCCGCAAGACGAAGGGAGGCGAGGAGCTGCCGATCGTCATCTATACCGGTCAGGACCTGACGAAGTCCGATGAGCGTCGGCTGCAGGGCATCGCCGCGACGCTCATCGTCAAGGGCGAAGGCTCGTCCGAGCGCCTCCTCAACGACACGGCTCTCTTCCTGCACCGGACGATCAGCGCCATTCCGGAAGAAAAGCACATCATCGTCGAGCGGCGTAGCGACAGTTCTCTCGAAGGCCGGAAGGTGCTGATCATCGACGATGACATGCGCAACATCTTCTCCCTGACGAGCGCACTCGAGCAGCATGGAATCTCGGTCGTCTTCGCTGAGAACGGACTGGAAGGCATCGAGAAGCTCCAGGCGAATCCGGATCTCGACGTGGCACTCGTCGACATCATGATGCCCGAGATGGACGGCTACGAGACCATGCGGGCCATCCGGAAGATTCCGCGCTACCGTGACCTTCCCCTCGTTGCGGTAACGGCGAAGGCCATGATGGGTGATCGCGAGAAGTGCCTCGAGGCGGGTGCGACCGACTACGTGTCGAAACCTGTCGATGTGGATCAACTCCTGGCCGTCTTGCGCGTTCAGCTCAGCCGGAGCACATATATCCCGGACGGGAGGATTGCTCCCAATGGTGCCGCAGAGACCGGGCTGAACACATGACGGAAGACGTAAGGCGAGGGGAGTCGGGTCTGGAACCGGACGATTTTCATCTCGTGTCGGCGCGTCCTCTTTCGGATCCGATACCGGCCAAAATTCTGGTTGTCGATGACGACCCCCGCAATCTGATCGCCGTCGAGGAGGTGCTCCGTTCTCCAGGCGTCGAGATCGTCACCGCCGATTCGGGTGAAGGAGCCCTGCGGCATGTGCTGAAGGACGACTTCGCCGTCATCCTTCTCGACATTCAGATGCCGCGTCTCGATGGATACGAGGTTGCGAGCCTGATCAGGAACCGGCCGCGTTCGTCGCGGGTGCCGATCTTGTTCCTGACGGCCTTCAACAAGGACGACATGCACGTCTTCAAGGGATACTCGGCAGGGGCGGTTGACTATGTCTTCAAGCCCATCGAGCCCCTGATCCTGAAGTCCAAGGTCGACATCTTCGTCGACCTTTACCGCAAGACCGAAGAGATCCGCCGGCAGGCCGAGCAGGAGCGGCGCCTGCTGATGGACAACCTTCATGTCCGCAGCGAAAAACTGAAGGCGGAACAGGCCCTGCGCCGGCGCGAAGAACATCAATCGATCGTCCTGCAGTCTCTGCCGATCGCGCTCTATACGGCTTCGGTCGAGGAGGATCACCGGCGTCTGCATTTCACCAACGAGAGCATCGAGCGCATCACCGGATTCGGTCCGGCGGCCTTCCTCGAGCGGCCCGACTTCTGGTCCTCCCGGATCAACCCGGAAGATCAGGAACGCGTCCTGATTCAGCTCAAGCGTCTAGGGGAAGAGGGAGCTGTCAATCTCGAGTACCGGTGGCGATGCGCCGATGGCGTCGAACGGTATTTTCTCGATCAGACGGTGCTCATGCGAGATGAGGACGGACGACCGCGTGAGTTCTTCGGCATGTGGTTCGACATTACCGAAAGCAAGCAGATGGAGCAGAACCTGCTTCACGCCAGCAAGCTCGAGGCCGTCGGCCGTCTCACTGGCGGAATCGCGCATGACTTCAACAACATGCTGAGCGTCGTGATCGGCAATCTCGACCTGCTGAAGAAATCCATTCAGGGCAACGAGAAGGCCGAGCGTCGGGTTCGCATGGCCCTGGAGAGCGCCCAGCATTGTGCGGATCTCACGTACAGGCTCCTGACCTTCTCGCGGCGTCAGGCGCTGCAGGTCTCGACGATCGACGTCACGAGCCTGATGCCGAGCCTTCTGGAACTGATGCGCAGAACGCTGGGCGAACATATCAATGCAAGCTTCCGTTCTGGCGACGGCATCTGGCCGATTCAGGTCGACCGTGCTCAGTTCGAGGCAGCCTTGCTGAACCTCGCGGTCAATGCGCGCGACGCCATGCCGGACGGCGGCGATCTGACGATCAGCATCGAGAACCAGGCTGTGGAGGAGGGCAGACCCACGCCCGGCGGCGAGTTCGTCGTGATTTCGGTCAGTGATACGGGCATCGGCATGCCGCCCGAGGTGCTCGAGAAGGTCTTCGAGCCCTTCTTCACCACGAAGGAGAGCGGCAAGGGGACCGGCCTGGGCCTGAGCATGGTCTATGGCTTCGTGCAGCAGTGCCATGGCCATGTGGAGATCGACAGCACGCCGAACGCCGGTACGACGATCCGCCTCTTCCTTCCCCGTTCTCATGAAGCTGCGGAAAGCGGGCCGGATCATCAACCAGGCATGGCTCATCCGTTCGGGGACGGGCGCACGGTGCTCGTGGTCGAGGACAACCCGGCAGTACGCCAGGTGGCGCAATCCACCCTTCATTCCCTCGGCTTCAAGGTGCTCGAAGCCGAGACCGGCGACGAGGCCGCCCGGCTCCTGAAGGCGAAGACGGACATCAAGCTCGTCCTTTCCGACGTTCGGATGCCGGGAGAACTCAGCGGCATCGACTTGGCGCGGCTTATTCAGCGGGAGCAGCCCGAGATCCAGGTTCTCCTGACCACCGGCTACTTCGATGGCGACGACAAGCTCGAAGACCTCAATCTTCTCTACAAACCCTATCGAGCAACGGACCTCGCAGAAAAGATCCAGTCGCTGATGAAGACGCCGCAGAGCGTCGAGTTGGAGAACACGGCGATCCACCAGGCTGCAGCTGTCGCTTAGCTCGGTTCAGACTAAGGTCGGGGGAGGAGTGTTGGCGTAGAAGATCATGCCTTCGAGCCCCGGCGCTTGCCCGCCCTCAGTCGTGCCCAGCGATGTTCGGAAGTCTCAAGAATGCACTCACGCCTCGGCGCTGAGGCTGTCCCGCCCCCCGCACCACGCCGTATAGAAGTCGCCAGTCCGATCGAGAACGAACACGGTCGGACGGTTCGATATGGCCGACCAGCATGCGGACTCGACGGCGAATTTCAGGGCCTTCGCGCGAAAATGGAACGATCCAAGATCCCGTCCGAATTGAGAAACAGTCCAGCGATCATGCTTAAATGCAACGCAGTACGCTCCGTGGGGCATGAAGCACCTCCCAAGTAGCTTTCCGGCAAATCACAGGTGACGTTGCTAACCACCCTGCGCCGAGATGGCAACCGCCAATGGCGATCTACGGCTCAAACGTTAACGCCAGGTTTCGGTGTCGTTCAGAGGGAGGCCGTCACACCGCCATCGACGTAGAGGATCTGCCCGTTGACGAAGTTGGCGGCATCGGATGCGAGGAACACGGCCGCTCCGATGAGATCCTCCAGCTCTCCCCAGCGGCGGGACGGCGTACGGGCAATGAGCCAGTCGGAGAAGGCCTTGTCGTCGACCAGGGCCTGATTGAGCTCCGTCTTGAAATAGCCCGGGCCGATGCCGTTGACCTGAAGGCCATGCTTGCCCCAGTCGATCGCCATGCCCTTCGTCAGCATCTTGACGGCGCCTTTCGTCGCCGCATAAGGGGCGATCGAGGGGCGGCCGAGTTCGCTCTGCACCGAGCAGATGTTGATGATCTTTCCCCGACCGCGCGGAATCATGCGCCTGGCAACCGCCTGGCTCACGTAGAAGACGCTGTCGACATTCGTCGTCATCAATTGGTGCCAAGCTTCCTCCGGGTAGTCCTCGAGCGGCCCGCGACGCTGCATGCCCGCATTGTTGATCAGGATGTCGATGGGCCCGACGTCGACTTCAATTTCCTCGACGGCCGCCATCACGGCGGCCCTGTCCGTCACATCGAAGGCCATCTCGAAAACCAGTGCGCCCTCGTCCCTAAGCTTCCGTGCCGCATCGGCGACTTTCTCGGGTCGGCGCCCGTTCAGAACGACCTGCGCTCCTGCTCGCCCGAGTCCGCTCGCGAGTGCGCAGCCGATCCCGGCGCTCGATCCGGTCACGAGGGCGATGCGACCTGACAGATCGAAGAGCTTCTCCATGTTCCTCATCATCGTCGGCCCCTGGTTGGCCCCGTACGTTCGGCAGAGAAGAAGACCTGGGTCGACGGCGTGCAGCGTGCGCTTCGCGTTCACCATCGGGCCGGGTTCGATTCCGCCGCACCGATCGCATAAAGGCCCGAATCCGATCGTCGATCAAGACGTCGCGTGCAGGCTGAAAGGACGAGACGCGGGATGGGCAGCAGGCTCGGTGGACAGGCTCCCGTACGTGCCGGCGTCCATGTACGCGGCACTGGACAAGGTTCGGCAAAAGTGACCTATTCTTCCTGAGCGAAACAGCGCCGCTGAATGGGTTTAATCTGCAGCGGCGGCGTCAACCCACATTTCCGACCTGGACGTCCATTGCGGTGACCGGGCATGACCTGAAAGGATTGCTGATCGATGCGGATCCTCATTCTCGGAGCGGCCGGCATGGTCGGCCGCAAGCTTACGGAACGCCTGGTGAAGGATGGCCGGCTGGGGCGAGAGGCAATCACGCGTCTCGACCTCCACGATGTGGTCGAGCCCGAGCGCCCCGATGCTCCCTTTGCGGTCGAGACGATGACGTCGGATTTCTCCATGCCGGGAGAGGCGGAGAAGCTCGTTGCCGGCCGCCCCGACGTAATTTTTCATCTCGCGGCCATCGTGTCCGGCGAGGCCGAGGCCGATTTCGACAAGGGATACCGGATCAATCTGGACGGCACCCGCTACCTGTTCGACGCGGTGCGGGTCGTCGGAGGCGGGTACAAGCCGCGGCTTGTCTTTACCTCCTCCATTGCGGTTTTCGGCGCCCCGTTCCCGGATGCGATCGGGGACGAGTTCTTCCTGACGCCGCTGACGAGCTACGGCGCGCAGAAGGCGATCGGCGAGTTGCTGCTGGCCGACTACACGCGACGCGGGTTCTTCGACGGCGTCGGAATACGGCTTCCCACGATCTGCGTACGCCCCGGCAAGCCCAATAAGGCCGCTTCAGGTTTCTTTTCAGGCATCATCCGCGAGCCGCTCAACGGTCAGGAGGCGATCCTGCCGGTCTCGACGGATGTCCGGCATGCCCATGCCTCGCCCCGGTCGGCCGTCAATTTCCTCATCCATGCGGCGAGCATGGACACCTCAAAGATCGGCCCTCGCCGCAGCCTGACCATGCCGAGCGTGTCGGTGACCGTGGGCGAGCAGATCGATGCGCTCCGGCGGGTCGCGGGCGACGAAGCCGTCGCTAGGATCCGTCACGATCCCGATCCCGCCATCATCCGGATCGTCGAAGGATGGCCCCGTCACTTCGATGCCCGCCGCGCGGAGAGCCTCGGCTTCCGGGCCGAGTCCAGCTTCGACGAAATCATTTCCATCTACATCGAGGATGAGCTTGGGGGCGTCAAGCCGAGGTGAGCAGCAGTCCTGAGCGACCCGGGCGGCTGGTCCTCGCGACGGGCCTCAGCCCCTCGGGCGCTCCGGAAAGAACCATTGCCGGAAAGAAGCCCATTTCTGGATCGCCCAGAGGGTGAAGCGACCGACCGGCTTCTGCAGGAAGGGGATGTCATAGGCGATCAGCAGCAGGCCCAGGGGGAGCATCCAGAGACCGAGAAACGGCAGGATCGAAAAGATCCCGCCCAGGATGAGCAGGATGCCCGCGGGAATCCTCACCCAGCGCGAATCCGGGTGACGGAGGCTGCGAAGGACGCGGGCAACCTTGCCCGGCACCTCCTGCTCCAGCCGCCTGAATGCCCGCCTCAGAACGACTCTTCCGCTTTCATGTTCCATGCTCTTCGAGACATCCATCCGCGAGAGGAGTTAAGACGCACCGGCAGGATTGCCGGGCTCTTCCTCGAGCTCAGCTCTTCTGGGCCGCGGACCTTGAACGCGACCTGAATCGGCACCTGCCGTCCGGCGGGACGGGATGAAAAGAACTCCGCTCCTCCGGGATGCGCTTTAGATCTCGAGCCCCGAGAGCGCGTCGGCGACCGCCCGCGTGCCCTGTTCCCGAGCCCTCATGAGCCTGAGAGCCCGCTCTTTCTGTTCGAGACGGTAGAGATATGGGTCGAATTCGAGCGGAAGCGCAGTATCACCGAGGTAACGCGGCTTTTCCGTCCGCTCATAATAATCGGCTCTCAACATCTGGCCGAGATGTTCCTGTACCGCATGGGGAAGCGGCGGCACATTGTGCCGCGAGGGAAGCGTCCGCGAACCGGAAAGGGAGGATCCTGAATAATCTGCAATGTTATCGAGCATCTCGAAGCCCCGCAAAACCGCTAAGGTTAACGCTTGGTTCATGGAATGGTTTCAGCGTGGATAGGTACAAACTGACGCAGATCACGGGTCACTGCCCCGGGTTGGCAGTCAGCTTCGGCCAAGCATGGCACCTTAGAGATTTCCCCAATTGCCGAATCCTGAGGAAGTCCATTGCAAAATGATTCATTGCTCGCTGAGCGGCTCGCGTTCATTGGAATCGATGGAAGGGTGTGCCACGATCTTCCCATCATCTGGAAGGACATCTCGTCCGAACTGCCCCGGATCCTTGAGCTGTTCTATGCCCATATGCATCGGCAGCCGCACCTGTCGAAGATGATCGGAACCCAGCAATCCAGGCTCGTGTCCGCCCAGATGCAGCATTGGGGCCGGCTGTTCAGCGGCAGGTTCGATGCGGCCTATGTGGAGGGGATCCAGCGCATCGGGCTCATTCACAACAAGATCGGCCTGGAGCCCCGGTGGTACATCGGAGGCTATGCTTTCATCATGAACGAGCTGGTGAAGGCGCTGTCGAAAAAGCACCGCTTCAACGCAGCAGCGCTCGCGCGCAAGCTGGCGGTGGTGAACCAGGCGGTCATGCTCGACATGGATTTCGCGATTTCCGTGTATCAGGATGCTTTCGTCCAGGACCGCCAGAAGAAGGGCGAGGTTCTGTCGCAGGCCGTCGCCGACTTCTCGGACGCCGTGCAGGAGAGTCTCGATATCTCAGGCCAGGCAAGTGGTGCCTTGTCGGAGAGTGCGATGGTTTTGGACGAAGCAACCGGGAGCGCCAGCAGCCTAGCCGTTCAGGTTACGACAGCGGCCGAGCAGACGGCGTCGAACATGCAGTCGGGAGCCGCCGCAACGGAGCAGCTTGCGTCGTCCGTGCGTGAGATCGGGCAGCAGGCGAGCCGCTCGGCCGACGTCGCGCGACATGCCCTGCAAAGCTCCCAACGTACGAAGGAATCCGTCAACGGATTGGCCGAGCAGGCAAGACAGATCGGAGATGTGGTCGACCTGATCGAGCGCATTGCGGCTCAGACCAATCTGCTCGCCCTGAACGCCACGATCGAGGCGGCCCGTGCGGGAGAGATGGGCAAAGGCTTTGCGGTCGTCGCGCAGGAGGTCAAGACCCTTGCGAACCAAACCGCCAAAGCCACGACGGAGATCGGCTCCCGCATCGGCGCGATCCAGGAGGCGACGCAACGCAGCGTGGCCGATATCGATGACATCGGCCGCATCATGGAGGAACTGAGCGGTATCGCCACGGCCATCGCCGCCGCGGTCGAGGAACAGGCCGCGGTAACCTCGGATATCGCGGTGAACGTCAGCCAGACCACCGATCATACGCATGCGGTCGTTCGCAGCATCGAGGCACTGACCGGATCGACGGCATCCGCGGCAGCAGCGGCGCAGCACGTCTCAAGCGCGAAGCAGACTCTGGATCAGCAGCTTGGTCGCCTGAGGCAGGACATCGGTCGGTTCCTGGCTACGGCGAGGGCTGCCTGAGCACCGTGCGAGAGAAGGCGGTCGTGATCCGTCAGCCCGGCTTTGTCCGATAGCTTGGACACGTGGAGTGCTCCAGGAGAAGGGCGTCGGATCAAGCGGCGAGGCCTTTGCCCTGCCCCGCGCGGGAAGGTCTTCCGACCCGCATTTGCGGCAGAATCGTGTCTTTTTGGGTACAGACACGAGTCCGCAAATCAGACACCTTGCCGACAGTTGCAGCCGAAAGTGCTTTTCGGAGCAGTTGACGGAGCCGTAAGGGCTTCTGTGGGGGCACAGGTGGATCAGACGGACCAGGAAATCGAGCAGATCGCTCGGGCATTCTTCGTCGCTCGGCATGAAACCGGGGTTTGGGAAACTGCGTCGCGGGTTCTGAAGCACGAGTTTCGTCTTTATGCCCGGCACGCGCTGCGCACACTCGAAAAGAAGCAGGAGCAGATCTGGGTTGAAGCCCAGAGCGTGGCTGTTATGGAAACCCGCGAGGCGGCGTAACGTACCCTCTGCCTTCACCACGTCGGGCACGTCGCGAAGTTGCACATCGTTGCCGGATCCTCTGTCTGGTGACGGGTTTTTCTGCGTCAAAAGGGGGAGGCCTGTTGAAGGCGCCGCGTTTCCTGCCATTTTGAAGGGTGCAGGCTCTCTGCCGGGAGCCTGAGGAGCAATTCATGCAATCACCCGACGAATGGGAAATCCCTCCTGAGTACCAGCCCGATCCGCGAACCCTCGACTATGATCTGAAGAATGCCCTGGCGGCCGTAGTTTCCCTTAGGGCGCGGGTGCCCGACGATGCCTTCACGGCGGAAACGCTCGGGACGGAGCGGGCCGGGCAGGGCGTCGTCATCCGGGATGACGGCTTGGTCGTCACCATCGGGTACCTGATTGCCGAGGCGGAAGAAGTCTGGCTCACGACCAACAAGGGCCGTGTCGTTCAGGCACATGTGCTCGCTTACGACTATGAAAGCGGCTTCGGATTGGTGCAGGCGCTCGAGCCCCTGGGCGTGCCGGTGCTGACCCTCGGGGATTCTCGACGTTTGCAGCCCGGTGACCAGGTCGTCGTCGGAGGCAGCGGGGGCCAGAGCCATTCGCTTGCCGCACAGGTTGTCGCGTGTCAGGAGTTCGCCGGTTACTGGGAATACCTGATCGATCCGGCCATCTTCACCGCGCCGGCGCACCCCAACTGGGGCGGAACGGCGTTGATCGGCCCGCGAGGGGACCTGATCGGCATCGGGTCTCTCCAGCTCCAGCACCAAGCTTCGGGCGGTACCGTCGTTCCTCTGAACATGAGCGTGCCCGTCGATCTCCTGAAGCCGATCTTGGACGAGCTCCTGACTCATGGGCGGACCAGAAACCAGCCAAGGCCGTGGCTCGGATTCTATGTCGCGGAGGCGGAGGACGATCAGATCATGATCATCGGGCTCGCCGGGGATGCCCCCGCACAGCGGGCGGGCCTGCGGGCTGGAGACCAGATCCATGCGGTTGCCGGTCAGCCGGTGACGTCGCTGGCCGAGTTCTATCGCGCCATCTGGGCTCTTGGCGCCGCCGGCGTCGATGTTCCCCTGACCCTTGAGCGGGAAGGAGACAGGTTCGATGTGACGGTACGATCTGCCGATCGGGGCCGCTTCATGAAGGGCCCTCGTCTGCAGTAGCAATCCAAGGGCCGGCACAAGCGCCAAAGCAGTGCGGGCACCATTGCTTTCCGTCAACGCTCGTGCCGCCCCGACGAGCATCATCCCCGACGAGGAGTTTGCGACATGAGCCTCAGTGCAATCCTGCCAGGAGGCGAGACCGTTCCGGCCCTAGGGCAGGGAACGTGGCAGATGGCCGAGCGGGCGGGCAACCGCGCGGAGGAGGTCGAAGCGCTTCGCCTCGGCGTCGAACTCGGCATGACGCTGATCGATACGGCCGAAATGTATGGAGACGGAGCCGCGGAGGAACTCGCGGGCGAAGCCCTTGCCGACCAGCGCGATCGTCTCTTCCTGGTGAGCAAAGTCTATCCCCACAATGCTAGTCGTCAGGGCGTCGTCGAGGCGTGCGAGCGGAGCCTCAAGCGCCTGCGGACGGACCGGTTGGATCTCTACCTCCTGCATTGGCGCGGCGGCGTGCCGTTGGAGGAGACCGTAGCCGGCTTCGAGGAACTCCGGCGCTCCGGCAAAATCCGCCATTGGGGGGTCAGCAACTTCGATGTGGATGACATGGAGGAGCTGTTTCAGGCACCCGGAGGGGCGACCTGTGCGACCAACCAAGTGCTCTATAACGTCACCCGGCGTGGACCAGAATTCGATCTCCTTCCATGGATGGCCGAGCGCCGCATGCCGCTCATGGCCTACAGCCCGGTCGAACAGGGCAGGCTCCCCCGCGGGGGCGTGTTGCAGACAATCGGTCAGTCTTACGGCGCAAGCCCGTTCCAGGTCGCGTTGGCCTGGCTTCTGCAAAAGCCGAACTTGATCGCGATCCCCAAGGCCTCCCGTGCCGAGCATGTACAGGACAATCATCGAGCGCTTGAGATTCGGCTCAGTCCGGAGGATCTTGCAGCGATCGATGGAGAATATTCTCCGCCCCGGCGCAAGCGCCCACTTGAGATGATCTAGCAGGTTGCCGAGAAACAAGAGGGATACCAGACGCTCATGACCTTTACCCGAGCCGATGCACTCGACGTCGCGCATATCCTCAGGACGACGGCTCAGGCCGAGATTCTGCCGCGGTTCCGCAACCTGTCTGCTGACGCCATCCGGACCAAGTCTTCGCAGCTCGACCTCGTGACGGATGCCGACGAGGCCGCCGAGCGCGTCATCGAAGCCGAGCTCCTGCGCCGGTTCCCGGGAGCTCTGGTCATCGGCGAGGAGGGCGTGAGTCGCAACGCGAGCCTGCTCGACGGGCTCGGTGACGCTGACCTCGCGTTCATTCTCGATCCCGTCGACGGCACGCTGAATTTCGCCTCCGGGCTGCCGCTCTTCGGTGTGATGGCCGCTGCGGTGATGAAGGGCGAGATCGTCGGCGGCGTGATCCTCGATCCGATCTCTGACGATTGGGCCATGGCGGTCCGCGGCGAAGGGGCGTGGATCCAGCGCCCGGACGGCAGCAGCAGCCCGCTTCAGGTTGCCGCACCGACGCCCCTGTCACAGATGGCGGGTAATGTCTCATGGCGTTATCTGCCCGAAGACCTCCGCCCTGTAGTGACGAGGAATCTGCCGAAGGTCGCGATGGCGGCCGATCTCCGCTGTGCGGCCCACACCTACCGCCAGACCGCGGCCGGCTACCTTCACTTCTCGTTCTCGTCCAGCGTGATGCCGTGGGATCATGCAGCTGGATGGCTGATTCATCAGGAGGCTGGCGGCTACACGGCGCATTTCGACGGTTCGCCTTACCGTCCCGTGAATCGCAGCGGCGGTCTCATCAGCGCGCCGGACAGGGAAAGCTGGCAGGCCATTCGCGACGCGCTCCTGCCGCCTCAGGCCTGATCCTTCTTGAGGTAGTTGTAGACCGTGGCACGGCCGAGACCGAGCACGCGGGAGATATAGGCCGCCGCGTTGCGCCCGCCGAACGCTCCGTCACCGGCCAGATCCGCGACGAGCTGCTGCTTCTGTGCGCGGCTCATCTCGGTGATGGTGAGACCGCGCGCGCGAGTCCAGGACTGGATGTACTCGTTGATCCGTTCATGCCAGTCCTCCTTGAATAGCGAGGCTGGCTTCTCGGGTGATTGCGGCACGGCGACGAGCGCATTCAGCGTCTGCATGACGGCATGGAAGTGCGAGACGTCCACATTGATGCACAGGATACCGATGGACTTCCCGTTCGTGCGCAGGACGGCGCTGACAGATTTGATGCGCCGGCCGTCCCAGTTCACTTTCTCATAGGGCCCAATGATGATGTCGGACGGTTTGAAGTCGATCTCGTGGAGAAGGGACGGCTCGCCGAGTTCCCGCTTGGAGAACGGGTTGGAGAGATGCACCACGGTCTCGGTCGCGAGATCGTGGAGCACGACTTCCGCGTAGGGCTGGAAGAGAAGGGCGATGGCGTCGCAGACCGGCGCATAGCTCGCCAGCTCAGGTGTGAGCGCCACTGCGTCGCTCGCCTTGCTCGCGCGGCTCATCTGTTCTGTGCGCGCACGAAAGCCGCGAGCCTTTCCAAGCCGGCTTCCAGATGATGGGCGGGAGCTCCGATGCCGACCCGGATGTAGTGATCCATGCCATAGACGTCACCCGGCAGGAGCATGATGCCGCGCTCTTCGCGCAGGCGGTGCACCAACTCGGTCGAATTCATCGGCATGGCATAGCGGACGAAGGCCATTCCGCCGGCCTTGGGTGACACGAAGGAGAACAGGTCGTTGTTGTGATCGACCCAGCGCTGCAGCAGCGCGAGGTTCTCGCGCAGGATGCGCTTGCTGCGGGCGAGGATCTCCTGGCGCTTGGCGGGCTGCACGGCGATCTCCGCCACGAACTCGCTCACGGCGCCTGTCGTGATTGACGTGTAGTCTTTGCGCTGCCAGGACGCGTAGATCTCCTGAGCTGGTCCGACCAGCCAGCCGATGCGCAGGCCCGGAAGCGCCATGGCCTTCGACAATCCACTCGTGATAATCGCTTTCTCGTAGAGATCCGCGAAGCTCGGAGGCTCGTCCTGGTCTAGCTCCGCGCCCTTGTAGACCTCGTCAGCGTGGAGGTAAATGCCGTGTTGGCGCGCGATCGCCACGAGGCCATCCATCGTCTCGCGGGACAGGACGGCCCCGGTCGGGTTGTTGGGATTGCAGATGGTCATCATCTTCGTGTGGCTGGAAATCGCCTTGCGGACGTCGTCGAGGTCCGGGGTCCAGCCGAGCTCCTCGCGAAGCAGGACCTCCTTGACGGTGACGCCGATGGCGCGGGCCCAACCCCAGATCTGCAGATAGTTCGGGACGAAGACCACGAGTTCGTCGCCGGGCTCCAGCACGGACATCACGAGGAGAAAATTCGCCTCTGCCGAGCCATTGGTGACGATCACGTGGTCCGGGTTGCGGTTTGGATGGAGATTGGCGATCGCCCGCCGCAGCTCCACGCGGCCGTTCGTCCAGCCATAGCCCAGTTCCACGTCGAGCACCTGGGCCTGCTGCTCCGGGGTCAAAAGTTCGCGCAGCGAATAAGGATGTACGCCGCTGTCGGACAGGTTGTACTCAACCGTGTTCTCATAGAGCGACTGGATGCGCTCGAGCGTGAACTCTTCGATCTTCATGGCCATCCCCGCACTGCAAAGCAACGTACCGGGTCTGTAGCATCAGGCTTTTGGACTTCATAGTCCAAAATGGACTTGACTGTTTAATTGCTTGGCTGCCATGGTCCGGTCTCCCGAATGCGCGCCTACGATCCGCTGCATCCGGAGTTTCTTCCTCATCCCGAATGGAGCCTTGAGTGCAGTTCGATACCTTCCTGATGGAGCGGAACCAGACGCTGTACGAGAACGGTGTCGAGATCAATCTGACGGAAAGCGGGGTCCATCCCTGCACCATCGAGGAGATCTTGCCGGCCGATCACGCGCAGGCGCTGCTGCGCCAGCCGCTCGGCTACGGCTGGACGGACGGGAGGCCGGATCTCAGGGCCGCCATCGCCAACTGGTATCCGGGCGCCTCGGCGTCCAACGTTCTGGTGACCAACGGATCGTCGGAGGCGACGATGATCGCCCTGATGGCGCTGGTCGATCCAGGCGACAAGGTGCTCTTCGCGGTTCCCAACTTCATGCAGGTGGATGGACTCGGGCGGGCCCTGGGCATGTCCATCGAGCGCCTTCCCCTTCTCGCCGATCACGGCTGGCAGATCGATCCGGAAGGTCTGGGTGCCGCCATGGACGGCGTGAAGCTGATCTGCGTCACCAATCCCGGCAACCCGACCGGTGTGGTCCTGTCGTCCCGGAGCCGCGATGCGCTGCTGGCGGCCGCGCAGAAGGCGGGCGCGTGGCTGATGGTCGACGAGATCTATCGGGGCGGCGAGATCGACGGGGCGGAGACGGAGACATTCTACGGGGGCTATTCCCGCGTCATCGTCACCAGCAGCCTGTCCAAGTCTTTCGCCTGTCCGGGCCTGCGTCTCGGCTGGATCGTCGGGCCGGAGGGCGTCGTCGAAGAGGCGGCCAAGCGGCAGGACTACACGACGATCGGCAGCGGGATCCTGAGCCAGATCCTGGGGGCGGCCGTTATGGAGCCAGGGAATCGCGAGCGCATCCTGGCGCGAGGGCGGACCCTCCTGCGCGCGAACGCCGACATCGTAGAGGGCTGGGTCGAGAAGCGGAACCGCTGGTCCTGGCAGCGTCCTGCGGCGGGCGGCATGGCGTTCCTGCACTACGATTTCGACATGCCGTCCGAAGAGTTGTCGAACAGGCTGCGGGAAGAGGAAAGCGTCTTCGTGGTGGCCGGGGCCTGGTTCGGAATCGAGCGCCACATCCGTCTCGGCATCGGCGTAAAGACCGAGGATCTGGTCGAGGGGCTGGCTCGCCTCGACGCGTTTCTCGTCCGCCACGGTCTAGGGTAGGGCCTACACGCGATGCGGCGGAACGACCACTTGCTGCGAGCCGCGACGGATCTCCGCCGCCTCGTCGCTATTCCATCGGTGAGCGCGCGGGCTCAGAATCTGCCCGAATGCGCCGAGGCCGTGCGCGATCTCCTCGACGGCGCCGGCTTTCAGACCGAGATCCATCCCGGCGGGATCGGCCCCTTCGTAGTCGGCGAGATCGGCGAGGGGCCTTTGTCCGTAATGGTTTACAACCACTACGACGTGCAGCCGGAGGATCCGCTGCCCTTGTGGGACAGCCCTCCGTTCGAGCTGAGCGAACGCGGCGGGCGCTGGTACGGACGGGGTGTCGCCGACGACAAGGGCGAGTTCGTCAGCCGCCTCGAGGGCTGGCGCCTGTTCCGGGAACGGTATCCCGAGCCTTTGCCCTTCAAGCTCATCTGGCTGGTCGACGGCGAGGAGGAGATCGGCAGCCCGTCGCTCGAAGCATTCCTGAAGGCTCGCTTCCAGGACGAGAAGGTCGATGTCTGCTGGTGGGAATACGGCGAGATCGACTCGAGCGGCCGGCCCATCATCCTGTGCGGCTTCAAGGGCGTGATGGCCGTCGAGCTGCGCTGCCGGACCGCGACGGCCGACCTGCATTCGAGCTTGGGCGTGATCTTCGACAACGCCCTTTGGCGGCTTGCCGCCGCGACCGCTTCCCTGCGCGACAATGCGGGCTGCGTTCTGATCGACGGGTTCTATGATGCGATCCGGCACCCCGCACAGGAGGAGCGGAGGCTCGCCGGCACGCCGCCGTTCTCGTTTCGCAGCCTCGTTCAGGCGACCGGCGGGCAGCGGGTTCTCCAGGGCATCGACGAGGAGAATTTCTACACGGCTTTGAATTTCTCCCCATGCATGAACGTCAATGGCTTTTCCGGCGGCTATACGGGCGAGGGAGCCAAGACGGTCGTGCCGGCGCAAGGCTTGGTCAAAGTCGACTTCCGCCTCGTTCCCGACCAGGATCCCCAGCAGATCGTGGGTCTTCTGCGCGCGCATCTCGACCGGCATGGCTTCGACGATGTCGAGCTCATCGTTCACGATGCCAACGTGAAGCCTATTCGATCGTCGACCAATCACTGGTTCATCCAAGACGCGAAGACAATCCTGGAGGAACACTTCGGGCAACCTGTCATCGTGCAGCCGAGTTCGCCGGCCTCCGGCACGGCTCATCCTTTTGTCGAGCAGCTCGGCGCGAGTATCGTCGGCATCGGCATCACCCATCATGGGGCGATGCTCCACTCGCCGAACGAGAACATCATCATCAGCCAGTTCGAAGCCATGATCGAATGCTCTGCCGCGCTCTTCCAAACGATCGCCGAGCGAGCGGCGGGACAGAGGCCGATCCCTGCGGCGAGTTCCGTCGAGTCGTCGAATGAGGTGACGCCATGAACAGCATCGTTCTCGAAACCGCCGCGCGGTCGGTCCAGGCGCGCCGGCGCATCCGACCGCACATCTTCGAAACGCCTCTGCTGCCGTCCCGTCAGATCGGCCGCGAGACCGGATCCTCCGTGTACTTCAAGGCCGAGAACTTTCAGCTCACCGGATCCTTCAAGATTCGGGGTGCCGCGAGCAAGATGACATCGCTCGGACTCGACCGTGGCGTCATCACAGCCTCGTCGGGCAATCACGGCATCGCAACGGCGCAGGCGGCGAGTTCCATCGGGCAGGTCTTGACTGTCGTCCTGCCTGAGACGGTTTCGCAAGCGAAGCTCGAGCGGATCCGCTCCTTCAACGTCAATGTTATCCTGCATGGTGCCGAGAGCGGGCTGGCAGAACTGCACGCCCAGCAGGAGGCAGCCTCCCACGGCCTGGTCTATGTCTCTCCCTATAACGATCCCGAGGTCGTGGCCGGGCAGGGCTCTATCGGACTGGAGCTCCTCGAGCAGGCTGACAGCATCGACAACGTCTTTGTCTCTATGGGAGGCGGAGGCCTGATCGGCGGCATCGGATCCGTGCTCAAGAGTTTCAGCCTGCGCACGCGGATCTTCGGCGTAGCGGCTCAGAACTCGGCGGCTCTCGCTGCGGCCATCGAGGCGGGACGTGTCGTCGAAACGGAGCATCTGGATACGCTTGCCGACGGCGTGGCCGGCGGTATGGACGAGGACAGCATCACGCTGCCGCTTGCGCTCTCCGTGATCGACGGAGTCGTGGCATGCACGGAAGCCGAGATCGCCGGAGCTCTTCGGGATCTGGCCTTCAAGGAGAACCAGATCGTCGAAGGCGCCGCGGCCCTTGCTCTTGCCGGGTTTCTCAAGGTTGCGGAGCGCTGCAGGGGGCAGACCAACATCGTGGTTCTCTGCGGGGCCAATTTCGACCGCGAGAAGATCTTCTCCATTCTGAACGATTAGAACTGGAAGCGCCATGGCGCCTGCATCCCGCATCACCTTTCTCGAGCTTCCGCAGATCGAAGAGCGCCTCAAGGGGCTCGATCTGGTTGCCCTGATGGAAGAAGCTTTCGCGGCCTTCTCGCGAGGCGAGGCGGTGGTGCCAGCGCCCGGTGAACTGCTTCTCGACGATCCGCCGGGCGAGGTGCACATCAAGTATGGGTATCTGACGTCAGGCGGCACTTACGTGATCAAGGTGGCCTCCGGGTTCTGGAACAATCCGGCGAAAGGCCTCAACAGCAGCGATGGTCTTCTCCTCATCTTCAGGAAAGAGACGGGAGAGCTCGCCGCGGTGCTCAACGATCGGGGACGTTTAACGGACCTGCGCACCGCCGCCGCCGGAGCGGTCGCGGCCAAACACCTGGCGCCCGCGAGAGTGGATGCCATCGGTGTACTCGGTTGCGGCATTCAGGCCGAGCTGCAGGTGCAGGTGCTGCAAGCCGTTCGGCCCTGCCGCAACATTGTGATTTGGGGGCGAAACCCCAAGCATGCACTCGCTTATGCAGAGCGCATGCGGAGCAGGGATTTCTCTGTCGAGATTGCTCCATCTCCGTCAGAGGTAGCGTCCCGCTGCCGGCTGATCGTCACCGCAACCGCCAGTCCGTCACCGCTCCTGCGGTGGAGCGATTTGTATCCTGGGACCCACATCACGGCCATCGGCGCCGACAGCGCCGAAAAGCAGGAATTGGACGAAGCGATCATCCACAATGCCGACATCGTTGTAACGGACAGCAGGCGCCAGGCCGGGTCGCGGGGCGAGCTGGGACGGGCCTATGGCCCAGACGCGACTATGAGCAGAGTGCTGGAGATCGGCGAGATCATCATGGGCACGGCGCGGGGACGCGCGACGCCAGATCAGATTTCGGTTTCGACCTTCTCCGGATTGGCCGTTCAGGACATCGTGATGGCGTCGGCGGTTCTGCAGCAGCCCTAGAGGCTGCGCGGACCGATCAGCCGGTCAGTTCGATGCGGCCGATCAGGGCATCGATCTCGATGATCTTCTTGAGCCGGCGCTTGCATTGCCTGTCGAGATACCAGGCTCTTCCGATGCTCAATCCTAGAATCGGCAGGGCCCAGACAATGCTGACCGCCTTCAGGAGAACCAAAGCAAGGAACGCAACAGAGAGGATCCAGGCCTCGATCCGCCCGAAGCCTTCCGTGAGTTCGTTCTTCACGAGCAGGTGCTGCCGCTCGATCAGAAGCTGACCTCGCGCTCGGTCGAGCCTGTCCCGTTGCGCCATGGACGGGAGGGCGCTGCGTAGGGTTTCGAGAGAGCCCTTGATCTGCGTCAGGTGCGGTGCTCGTTCCGCCGTTTCGTGCTCGCGTGCAACTGGCACGAAGGCTGCGGTGATGCGGCGATAGAAGGCCACGAGCGCGGGCGGGTGATTGTCCTGCTCGGTCTGGACCCCGTCGGGAGGGAATCGGGCCGTGATGCGATTGCGGACGAAGGAGGTGAGCGAGGCGGCCTTTTCGTTCCGGGCCGTGCGTCCGAAGGAGTTCGCAACGTGTTCGGCGATAGCGGGTTCTACCGCAGCCCCGACTCTGTCCGTCGACATCAACAGCTTCCTTCACGTCTGCGCCTGGGACAAGGATGCGCCGTGTCGTTGAGCCGATGGCTCAGGCCACTACACGTTCCCATTCCACTGCGGCTTTCCTCACCGTGAGGGAGTATGGTTAATGAACGGTTAAGCATGGCCCCGGTAACCGTGCGCCGGGGAGAGCCTGCGCCTCGCAGGGAGTTGCAGCCTGTATCAGCGTTGTTCGTCCGAAAGCATGCCGGCGAGATCCTGCAAAAACTTGATGGATGCGGGCGGGCGGCCCTCCTGTTCGGCGATCTTGATGATGTTGTTCAGGATGTGGGCGATTTCGCTCAGCTTGGCGACACGACCTGCCGAGAGAACGTGGAAAAAGGTCGAGAAGGCGACGGCGATGGCCTGATCGTGCTCTTCGAGGCGGCGGCACTGCTCCTTGAGCGCCTTGATGTCCCTTTCCTGAGCCGAAACGATCTCGACCAGGGTCAGCATCTGTTCTGCCAGGGTATCCACTGAAGCGTTCATATCGGATGGGCGTCCCAATTCTTCGATTCTGGTGAGAGGAAGCGGCTGAAAATCTGCGGCGACTTGGAGGCGGAGCGACTCGCCGACGGCGTGCAGCGCGGATGACAGGCGATCTGGTGCCTCCGATTGGGGGGCGACGGTCGCGGATGGTGACGGACCAGGCACAGCCTCAGATTCATCCGCGGTGATCCTGGGCAGACCTGTCGCGCGGGTGAACCCGGACATCGCCTGTCGCACGAATCGACGCACCTTCACCTGAACATCGGCAATCACGATCCCACGTCTGCTCCCGCCAACCTGCACGCAGCCTCCTCGAGAGAAAGGCGCCTGACGGTACCATGACTTCCGAGGAAATGCTTCAGGAAGCTCTCGCACGTGCGAGACAGGTTATCCTCTTGCGTAGAGCAGCCGCGCCCGAATGGTCCCGTCGAGTGCGCGAATCTCGTCCAAGGTTTCCCGGCTTTGCTCCGGCAATCCTTCCGCTTCGATCACGACATAGCCGATCTCGCCGTCGGTTTGCAGATGCTGGCCCGTGATGTTGAGGCCGCGCTGCGAGAAGGCGTTGTTGAGGCGGCCGAGGATGCCCGGCACGTTGCGATGCACATGGATGTAGCGCGTGCCGGCGCCGCGGGACGGAAGCTGGACCTGTGGGAAGTTGACGGCCCCGACCGTCGTTCCGACGTCCGAATATTCGACGAGTTTCTTCGCAACCTCGGCGCCGATCCGTTCCTGCGCTTCTTCCGTCGATCCACCGATGTGAGGTGTCAGAATAACGTTTGGGAGCCCCTGTAGGGGGGTCACGAACGGCTCCTTGTTGGAGGTGGGCTCGGCCGGAAATACGTCCACGGCCGCGCCGCGGAGGTGTCCGCTCCTCACAGCCTCCGCGAGGGCGTCGAGATCGACCACGGTGCCGCGACTGTTGTTGATCAGATAGGCGCCCTTCTTCATGGCGGCGATCTCAGCGCGCCCGATCATGCCGTGCGTGGCGGGCGTCTCCGGAACGTGAAGGCTCACCACATCGCTCTGGTTCAATAGGGCGTTCAGGCTATCGGCAGGTTCGGTGTTCCCGTGGCGCAGCTTGTCCGTCTGATCGAAGAAGATGACCCGCATTCCCATCGCCTCGGCCAAGTAGGACAACTGGGAGCCGATGTTGCCGTAGCCCACGATGCCGAGCGTCTTGCCGCGGACCTCGTGGCTGTCGACCGCCGACTTGTCCCATTGCCCGGCATGAGCGGCGGTGGATTTGGGAAATGTGCGCCGCAGCAGCATGACGATTTCGCCGATCACCAGTTCGGCGACGCTTCGGGTATTGGAGAAGGGGGCGTTGAAGACGGGAATGCCTGCATGGCGTGCGGCTTCCAGGTCGACCTGGTTCGTGCCGACGCTGAAGCAGCCGATAGCGATCAGCCGGTTCGCGGCTTCAAGGACCTTTCGCGTCAGCTGTGTTCTTGAGCGGATCCCGAGGAGATGGACACCCTGCAACGCTTCAATCAGGTGATCTTCGTCGAGAGCCGTCTTGAGATAGGTCAGGTTCGTGTAGCCGGCGCCTCTGATCAGCTCGACAGCGCTGTCGTTCACCCCCTCGAGCAAGAGAACGCGGATCTTGTCTTTCTGAAGAGAGAACATCTCGGACATGTCAGCTCCAATTGGCCTTGCGCCGGCATGCCATACCCCGCCTCAGCGGTCGCGGAAATCCCCTTCCGTGCATTGAGCCCATGCCTGGCGGAGAGGCGCCTCGACCGGAGGAGCCTCATACCTCCTATGCGCCGTCCTCCCAGAGTGGGCCTGGAGTATCATGACTCAATCCGGCTGCGGAGGCGGCCGGTCAAGGAGACGGGAGCCGTTGCCGGATGTACGCACGGCTCCCGTTCCATTGTGGCACGGGTCTTGTCATTCTAATCCCGGTCGTCCCCGAACCTAGGCGTCCGCGCCGAAATTCCCTCGAAAATCCTGCGGTGCGCCGATGAGACGTCGTCCTCTCGGTGCATGCCTGGGTCCCATCCTGCTCAGCACCGATCCATTGCCGCGAAGCTGACCCATCGGCTATCCTGGGTCAGCGCCGTCAGGGTTCCGCTCCCCGGCAAGGGGCAGGTCACCATTGGGCGATCCAGCCGAACCGGGAACGTCGGGCCCTGTTTGAACTAGTAATGCTGTTGCGGATTGATTGCTGATGTGGCTGCTATTGGGAACGCCCGGGCACACGTTGCAGAATCCCCAAAGATCGAATTGTCAAATCGAAGTATCGAAATTAAGAGATCACGCATGTTTGCTGAATATAGACCTGCCTATAAGCAAGAACATGCGGAAGACATGCTAAGTCTTGCGGGCATCGAAGAGCCCGAGACGAGGCAACTTACAGAAAAAAGCCGTCGCCTCAGCGTGCATCTCGACAACATTGGGCATGGTCTGATCGTCAGCCTGCCGGTGGCCATGGTGGTCGCCAACCGGTCGTCTCCCTTGCTTCTCACCTGCGCGGCTCTTTTTATTCTCGCCGCGCGATTGATCTCCGGAACTGCGGCTCCGCACCGTTTGGCCGTACGGAGGCCTCGAACAGGTGTCCTCATCCTCGTCCTCTGCGGGGTCGCCTACCCACTGGTCACGCTCGGCTGGGCCATTAAACCGGCCGTGGGGCTGTTTTCCTGGGGCGAGGCTGTCCTTCCGGCCGTATCGAGTGCGATCCTGATCCTCAGCTGGCGCGCGGCGCCCCCGCCCCGGTGGATGGCCAAAGGCTTGGCGCTGGCACTGATGATCGCGGCAGCACTGATCGCCGCGGAGCTCCTGCTCAACTTCCCCTTGCGGCATATCCTCCGCGACCGCGTAGGGACCTTCATTCACAACAGACCAACCGTGACTCTGTTTCTGCTGCTTGGGCCTGTGATCGCCCTGCTCGGGTTCCGAAAGCGGCGGACGCTTTGCCTTGTGCTGTTGCTGGCAACAGTTCCTACGATCGTCATCTCCGACAGCGAGGCCGCGAAGCTTGGCCTGCTGGCTGCAGTCGGGACTCTCGCGCTCAGCTACGCCCCCTTCGCCTGGGTGAGGCGATTCCTGACGGTCGCGCTTCTCTGCCTCATCTGGGTGCAGCCGTTTTTCGGCGGTACCGTTGCCAGATCCGTGCCCGACAGCATGGTCGAGGCGACCAAGGGGGCCCACACGCGGGAGCGCATCGAACTCTGGCAGGCCTTCAGCGACGTCGCTCGCCGGTATCCCGTCTTCGGAACAGGCTTCGCATCATCGCCGCATTTGGGCAATCATCCAATCGCCGCTGAAATCAATCCTGCTTATCGTGAGATGCTGAAAGTCGGCCATCCCCATAATGCTTTCCTCCAGGTGTGGGTCGAGCTGGGGGCGGTTGGCGCTCTCTTATTGAGCTTTCTCACCCTGTGGGTGATGCGGTGTCTTGCCACCGCGCCGGCCGATATCCGCCGTGTCGGACTGATGACCCTCATGTCGGCGAGCGCGATCGCGCTGGTCAGCCACGGCGCATGGCAGGGCTGGTGGATTTCCGCCGTGACTCTGGCGGCCGCACTCCTGACCCTTCGCTCGACATCCCGGAGGAACGCGCAAGGCCCCAAGTAACAAGGCCCCAAGTAAATTGTCAGGCTTGGCCGGGATCCAAGCCGCCAGGGTGTGTGTTTGGCTTCAAACCGTTTTGATCGACCTCCCGAAGCGGCCGCTTTCACGGGGTGGCATGACGAGAGGGGGCCAAGTGCCGCGTATCATGACCTACAACGTGCACCGCTGCCTCGGGACGGACGGTCGTCTCTCGCCGGCACGGATTGCCGGTGTGATCGCGGCCTACGAGCCCGACGTGGTCGCGCTTCAGGAGCTGGATGTGGGGCGTGTCCGGACCGGCGGGATCGATCAGGCTCATGCGATCGCCCAGGCCCTTGGAATGCAGGTGCATTTCCACGCCAGCCTGAAGGTCCTCGAGGAGGAATACGGCAATGCGATCCTGACCCACAGACCCTCGCATCTGGTGAAGGCGGAGGCGCTGCCTGGCTGGGCGCGCAAGCCGGGGCTCGAGCCGCGGGGAGCCCTTTGGGCGGAGGTCCAGATCGGCGGCACCGGGGTCCAGGTGATCAACACCCATCTCGGCCTGCGCCGGCACGAGCGCCTTGCCCAGATCGAAGCCCTCCTGAGTCCCCGTTGGCTCGGGCATCAAGCCTGTCGGGAGCCGGTGATCCTGTTGGGCGACCTCAACGCGACGCCTCGCTCGCGGGCCTACCGGCGGCTCGCCTCGCAGCTCTGGGATGCCCAGGCCCGGCTTCCGAAGCCTAGGGCGACTTTCCCGTCCCGCCTGCCGTTCCTGCGCATCGACCATGTTTTCGTCAGCCGGTCAATCCGCGTCATGCGGGTCGAAACGGTGCGGACCCCGCTTGCCCGCATTGCTTCGGATCACCTGCCCCTCCTGGTCGAGTTCCAGGTGGCACATGGACAGGTCAACAAATCCAGCCTTGCCCATGCACAGGAATAGTCGGGGCAGGGCGGCTGCGGCGGATCGCCCGGCTCGCCACCGCGTTGGGTTCGATGGAGCTCGGCGGTTCTCCGTGGGCCGGATGGATGGAAGCAAGGAGCCTGGATGCGGTACTGGAAATACGTGATTGCTGCGGCGGCCATCAGCCTGGCAGCCTTTCTGCTCTACCGCACGCTCAGCCGCTACAGCCTGGACCAGCTGATCGCCGCTGTGGCAGCCGTTCCCGGTCCCAGGCTCCTGGGTGCTTTCGGCTTCGCTGCCGCGAGCTACCTGTCCCTGACATTCTTCGACTATCTGGCCCTGTATTACGTGAAGCGGCCGCTGCCTTATCCAAAGGCCGCCTTGGCCTCGTTCACGGCCCTGTCCCTCGGCCATAACATCGGCCTGGCCGCGTTGAGCAGCGGGGCAGTCCGCTATCGGTTCTATACCCGCTGGGGCTTGAAGACTGCCGATGTCGCCAAGGTGATCGTGTTCTGCGGCGTCACGGTCGGGCTCGGTCTCCTGGTCCTTGGGGGCGGCGCGCTCCTGTTGCGCTCCGGGCTGGCGATGGAGATCACCGGCCTCTCGCGGCCTGTCGTCCTGGCGCTGGGCGCCGGCTGCCTTGCGCTGCCGGCCCTCTACCTGGGTCTGTCCGCCGTCGTCCGCACGCCCTTGAGGATCAGGCGGTGGACCCTCGAGATGCCGCCGCTCAAGCTTGCCATAGGGCAGGTCCTGGTCGGCTCCATCAACTTCGCCTTCGTGGCGGCCTGCCTCCACCAGGCGCTCGCGGCCGTTGCCGACGTGGCTTACCTCGGCGTGGCGTCCGTCTATGTGATCGCCAACGCCACGGCCCTCGTCAGCCATGTTCCCGGCGGCCTTGGAGTGATCGAAAGCGTGGTCATGTATCTGCTACCGCAGAACGATCTGATCGGGCCGCTCCTGGTGTTCCGGTTCGTCTACTTTCTTGTGCCGTTGGTTCTGGGGATCATCCTGTTTGCCGTGACGGAGCTGGTCTACCGCCGTCGCGCTGCAGCCTACTCGCCCGGTGCAGACATCGAAGCGAAGGCCTGACGGCTACTCCTTGCGGCGGCGGAACAGGGAGAGGGGCTCGAGAGGATCGAGGAGCCCCGTCCCGGCAGCCGGCACGTCGGGCCCGTCGTCCGACATCGCTCCGAACGCCCGAAGACCACGGGTGCCGGTGTTAAGCTGCTCGATGGCCGCGAGGACGGACCCGTTCGCGCGGTCCACGGCTTTCATGAACATCTCCGGGCTGGTGTCCAGGTGCTCCGCCAGCAGACGGTCCCGCAATTGGACGATCGTCCGGCGCATCTCCTCGGTTGTGGCTTCGATCGCCACGTCGCATTCGCTGTCGAGGCCGATCGAACGGTTGTTGAGGTTCGAAGACCCGATGCGCAGAAACAGGTCGTCGACGATGATGAGTTTGGAATGGATCAGGACCTGGCATTCTCCACCCTGGTCGTTGGGAATGACAGGGAAATAGACACGCAGGCGGTCATGATGGTCGCACTTGCGCAGGCGGCGGATCAACCGGTCCCGGTTGGTGCCCATGACCAGTTCCTCGGCCCACCCATGAGATTCGTGGGTCTGGATGACGACGATCTCGGGGCCGTCAGGATCGGCGAGGTGCCGCTCCAGAACGTCGCCTATGGCAGGCGCCGTCATGTACTGAGCTTCGATGTAGATCGTCTTGCGTGCCGCCGCGAGGGCATCCAGGGTCAGGGCGGCGGCCTCGTTGGCCGCGGGCTGCTCTCCCCAGGCCGGATAGGTCCGGGCGACGGCAATCGGCACGTGGCGGAAATCGGGATCGAGGCCGGGCGGCCAGGGATCGGAGCCCGCGGCCGTGGGCGCCAGTTCTTCGCCGGTGGCGAATTTCCAGCGTCCGTAACCAACCTCGGCGATAGCCCGAGCCGCATCGCCGTCGAGGGCCATTTGGAGGTCATGGACGGGCTCGTAGATGGTCCCGTCATCCTTCAGCCGGATCGGATCGTTGCAGGCATGGCGATGGGTGTCCCACCGCTCGACGGTCAGATCCATGCCGCCGACGAAGGCCAGAGCGTCATCGATGCAGACAATCTTCTGGTGATGGGCCGCATAGAGCGGATGGTGCGTATCGAGCTTGAGATGCAGGCGCGGATGGTTCTGCCAGTCGGCGCCGAAGATCAGCGGCCCGGGAGCGCCAGGCGCATGCACAACGGCAACGCTCCACACGAGGATCCTGACCTCGAGGTCGGGCTTCTCCTCGACAAGCGAGCGTAGCAGGGGGCCGAGCGGAGGCGATTCCTCGATACTCGCGTCCGGACGCAGCCGGATGCTGCCGTCGAAATCCCAGCCGATGATGAGGATCGAACGCCGGGCCCGGCGCAAGGCGGCTTCAAGATGCGCGAAATAGGGCGCTCCGTCGATCAGCACGCTGGCCCGGTCGGCCTGAGCCACGCGCCAGCAATTGTCGCCCGGGCGCAGGATCGGTCCCACCGCCCCGCGTGCAGCCCCATGGCCTAGGTCGAGCGCCTGCGCTCCCGTTGATTCGTCCAAAAGTTGCACGTCAGCCACGTTCTCGAACGGAATATTCTGCCAACTCAGGACTGAAGCCAAGGTTCCGGGCGGAGCCGGGCCAGGATTCGAGCACTGCCGCTGTGGATCGGGCGTGCACATGGGCCCATATAGGGCCCGCAACTCTGCCTTAAGGGATGGTGAACCCCCGTGTTCGATTGGATTGTCAGCCTCGTCGATAAGGCCGGTTATATCGGCATCGCGGTTCTCATGCTGTTGGAGAACGTGTTTCCGCCGATCCCATCGGAGGTGATCATGCCCCTTGCGGGCTTTTCCGCAGCCAAGGGA
The DNA here is from genome assembly GCF_018069605.1 of Microvirga sp. HBU67558. Classification (NCBI taxonomy): domain Bacteria; kingdom Pseudomonadati; phylum Pseudomonadota; class Alphaproteobacteria; order Hyphomicrobiales; family Methylobacteriaceae; genus Microvirga; species Microvirga sp. HBU67558. Next base: position 28,845 of record NZ_JAGPUP010000557.1, read on the forward strand.
ACGCTCAGCTTCACCGGGGTCGTCGCCTCGGGGACGGCCGGGTCTCTTGCGGGCGCCTATTTCTGGTTTCTGATCGGGCGATGGATCGGTCCGAAGCGACTGAAGCGGTTCGCGGCGCGGCACGGACGCTGGCTTACGATGCATCCCGACGAGGTGGAACAGGCCCGGGCCTTTTTCGCCCGTCATCAGGCCGTGGCGCTCTTCCTCGGCCGCCTGATTCCCACCATCCGGTCGCTCATCTCCGTTCCGGCCGGCGTGAACTGCGTTCCGGTCTCGGCCTTCCTTTTGTGGAGCTCCATGGGCACGGCGCTCTGGACTTTCCTGCTGGCCGGTGCGGGCTATCTTCTGGAGAGCCAGTACGAGCGAGTCTCGGAATGGCTCAATCCGGTCTCGAATGTCGTCGTCGCCGGATTGGCGATCTGGTACGGATACAGGGTCTTGCGCTTCAAGGCCCAGGAGGCTTCCTGATCGAGCCGCTGAAAACTTCCTCGACGATGGTTCGAGTGTAGGCAGACATTTGCCGCAGATTCGGTATGCAGCCGTTGCTATTCGCGGGAACCGCCTAATAATTTACACAGTTCATATCCGATGGACGCGTAACCTTGTGACTGACCGGCGGGTCCGGTCGGTTCGGCGCGTCCTTGGGGCGAGGCACGGTATCAGGTTAAAGGGCAATCATGGACAAGCGAACCGAAGAAAGAATCCGTGAGCGGGCATATGAGCTCTGGATGCGGCATGGGAGCATTCATGGCCGCGCGGACGAATATTGGTATCAGGCGGAACGGGAGGTTCTTGGCGAGGGCGAAGAGGGGGACGCCCTGCAGGCGCCGATCATCGATCCGGCACCCCTGGGCATGACGAGCATGACGGCGGACGAGGAGCTTTCGAGCCCAGTCGCCCCGAAAACCCGCAAGAGACGCAGCCCGGCCGCCGTTCCGGTCACGGAAGAGGCGGCAGAGGCCAATGAGATGCCCGTGGCAGCGCCGAAGCGTCGGCGCACGACCCGGGTATCCTGAAGCAATTCGTGATACGAGCCTCCGACCCGTGCGGACGGAGGCTCAAGGGGCAAGAGCAAAACTGAATCCGGAATACATCAGCGAGAACTTGCGGCCGGGTTCAGCGTCTACAGAGCGGGGCAGGTGGCTGCCTTTGATGTGAGGACCCGGTCTTGCCGAATTCCAGCGTATCCCACGCACCTCTCTCCCGCCATGCAATGGCGTATGTTCTCGCCGGCGGGCGCGGCAGTCGGTTGATGGAACTGACCGACATCCGCGCGAAGCCCGCTGTCTATTTCGGCGGCAACACACGGATCATCGACTTCGCCCTATCGAATGCTTTGAACTCCGGCATCAGGCGTATCGGGGTGGCGACGCAATACAAGGCACACAGCCTCATCCGCCATCTCCAACGGGGCTGGAACTATTTTCGTGCGGAGCGGAACGAGAGCTTCGACATCCTGCCCGCCAGCCAGCGTGTATCCGAGACAATGTGGTACGAGGGCACGGCCGATGCGGTGTATCAGAACATCGACATCATCTCGAGCATCGACCCCGAATACATCATCATTCTGGCAGGCGACCACGTCTACAAGATGGATTACGAGATCATGCTTCGGCAGCATGTGGATTCGGGAGCCGATGTGACCGTCGGATGTCTCGAGGTGCCACGCATGGAAGCAGTCGGCTTCGGCGTGATGGCCATCGACGAGACCGACCGCATCATCTCGTTCCTCGAGAAGCCCGCCGATCCTCCGGGCATGCCGGACAAGCCCGACATGGCGCTGGCCAGCATGGGCATCTACGTTTTCAACACCCGGTTCCTCTTCGAGCAGTTGCGGCGCGATGCGGCAGTGCCAGGCTCGAACCGCGATTTCGGCAAGGACATCATCCCCTATCTGGTCGAGCACGGAAAAGCCGTGGCGCACCGCTTCACGACCTCGTGCGTTCGCTCGGGTGCGGAGGCCGGCGGCAGCAACGCTGAGGCCTATTGGCGCGACGTGGGTACGGTCGACGCTTATTGGGAGGCCAATATCGACCTGACTGCCATCGTTCCATCGCTCGATCTCTATGATCGGGATTGGCCGATCTCGACCTTCTCCGAGACATGGCCGCCGGCCAAATTCGTTCATGACGAGGAAGGCCGGCGCGGGCACGCGATCAACTCCCTGGTGTCGAGCGGCTGCATCGTGTCCGGAGCGTCCCTGCGCCGGTCGCTCGTCTTCACGGCCGTGCATTTGCATTCCCACGCCGATGTCGAGGGCGCCGTTCTGCTGCCCTATGTCGAAATCGGCCGCGGAGCGCGGTTGAGGAACGTGGTCGTCGACCGCGGCGTGCGCATCCCCGATGGACTGGTGGTCGGTGAAGATCCCGAACAGGATACGCAGCGGTTCCGCCGCACCGAAAAGGGCGTCTGCCTCATCACCAAGCCGATGATCGAGAGACTGGCCGGATGAAGCCTCTGAGCGTTCTGTCGGTCACGTCGGAGGTCTTTCCCATCATCAAGACAGGCGGCCTGGCTGATGTGGCCGGAGCCCTTCCGTCCGCTCTCGCACAAGAGGGCGTGACGGTCGTCACGCTCGTACCGGGCTATCCTGCGGTTCTGACGGCTCTCGAACGTCAAGAAGTCCTGCACCAATATGCCAGCTTCTTCGGCGGAACGGCCCGTCTCCTCTCCGGACGGGCGGGAGGCCTCGATCTCTTCGTCATCGATGCTCCTCATCTTTTCGAACGTCCGGGCTCTCCCTATCTCGCGCCGAACGGCCGCGACTGGCCGGACAATGCTCGGCGCTTCGCAGCACTCGGGCGGGCTGCGGCCGATATCGGCCAGGGGCTGACCCCGGGCTTCGTTCCCGAAGTGATTCACGCCCACGACTGGCAGGCGGGTCTCGTGCCGGTCTATCTGAGCCTCGGTGACAGCCCGCGCCCGGGCACGATCATCACCATTCACAACATCGCTTTCCAGGGCATTTTTCCGGCCGATCTCCTCTTCGAGCTCGGCCTGCCCGCCAGCGTGTTCACGGTGGACGGGGTCGAGTACTACGGACAGATCGGGTTCCTGAAGGCGGGCCTGCAGCTTGCGGACCGCATCACGACCGTGTCGCCGACCTATGCCAAGGAGATCCAGACGCCCGAAGGCGGAATGGCGCTGGACGGATTACTGCGCGCCCGCTCGAATGTCGTTTCGGGCATTCTCAACGGCATCGACGACAAAGTATGGGATCCATCAGCAGACGCGCACCTAGCGCAATCCTACGACCGTGACAGCCTCGAAGCGCGAGCGGCCAACAAGAGAGCGTTGCAGGAGCGCCTGGGGCTGACACCCGACCCGGATGCCCTCTTGTTCGGCGTGGTCAGCCGGCTGTCGGAGCAGAAGGGGCTCGATCTCGTGCTCGCCGGTCTTTCGCGTCTGCTCGCGGACGGCGCGCAATTGGCTCTGCTGGGCGCGGGAGACAAAGCTCTCGAAGACAGCTTTGATACGGCGCGTATCGTCTATCCCGGCCAAGTGGGTTGCTTCCTCGGCTATGACGAGGCGCTGGCTCACCAGATCCAGGGAGGGAGCGACGCACTTCTCGTCCCATCGCGGTTCGAGCCCTGCGGCCTGACGCAGCTCTGCGCCATGCGCTACGGCAGCATCCCGATCGTCTCGCGGGTGGGAGGGCTGGCCGATACCATCATCGACGCGAACGAGATGGCCATCGCCACCGGGGCGGCAACGGGATTCCAGTTCGGGCCCGTCACACTCGGCGCGGCGCTCGATGCCTTCGACCGTGCAAAGCACCTGTGGCGCGACAAGGATGCTTGGCAGCGTCTGCAGGTGAACGGCATGGAGGCCGATGTGAGCTGGCATCGTCCGGCGAGGCAATACGCCGATCTCTATCGCTCTTGCGCCAGAGCGCCAGGAGGCGAGAAGGCCGCCACTCCGTACAGGTGAGTGGGGCCACGACGGAGCCGACGTGAGTGCGACCTATTCCTCAAATCGGCTCGTGCCGTCGCGGTTGCGGTCGTATCGTTTCCTGAGCGGGAACAGCGGCAGCCAGGACTCGCGGCGGATGGTCCAGAGTTCGTAGGTTGGCATCAGTTGGTCGGGAGCATCCAGGGATCCCAGGTTCACTTCGATCTCGTCTGCGCTGCGCGCGAACACGGACGAGCCGCAACGGGGACAGAAATGCCGGCCGGCATAGTCCCCCGTCTCGCCGCAGATCGTCACCACTTCCTGAGGGAATATCGCCGAAGCGTGGAAGAGGGCCCCATGATGCTTGCGGCAGTCGAGACAATGGCAGAGGCCGACACGATAGGGTCGCCCTGAGGCCACGATGCGGACGTTGCCGCACAGGCAACCGCCGGTGAAACGGTCCATGCTGCGTCTCCTCCAGATCCAAGGAAGCGGCTTACGATGGACAGCGCTGCCCATCCTGGTCAAGTCACCTAAGCGATCCGGCACAGCGCGTGGGCGCGAAAGGTCCGCCCGCGCTCTCCCGCGTCAGTGAACTCGGAGGCGGCCCGCTGCGCCCTCGATGCTCCGTTCAGGCGCTTTTCTTCTTCTCCGCCCTGCGCTGCCTTTCCGGCTTGAGTTGGAAGAGAAGCAGGGAATGAGCCGTCACGGTATATTCCTTCCCGAACCTGAACTCGGTCGGCACCTCCAGGTCGGGCTGATTGGTATCGATGTGGCACATCCAGGCTTCCCCGCCGACCACCTCGGGCAGGGTGCACTTCACCACGTCATGGTGCGCGTTGAGGATCAGCAGCAGGGTCACGTCCGTGCCGCGCCGACGGATGCCGGTCGGCTGGGCGCGGCCATCGAGCAGGATGCTGATGCAGCGGGCGTTCGGATCCTGCCAATGGTCAGGCGTCATCTCGTCTCCGGCAGGCGTGAGCCAGGTCACGTCCTTGACGTCGAGCTCCTCGTTGTAGACGCCGGACAGGAACCGTCCCCTACGCAGGATCGGCAGATCCTGGCGAAGCTGGATGAGTTTGCGGGTGAACTCGAGAAGCTCGATGCCGTCATCGTCGATTCCCTCCCAGTCGATCCAGGAAATCTCGTTGTCTTGGGCATAGGCGTTGTTGTTGCCATGCTGAGTCCGGGCGAACTCGTCGCCGGCGAGCAGCAGGGGCGTTCCCTGCGAGAAGAGCAGGGTGGCGAGCATGTTGCGCATCTGGCGTAGCCGAAGCGTGCGGATCTTCGGGTCGTCCGTGGGACCCTCCGCGCCGTAGTTGAAGGACAGGTTGTGATCGTGACCGTCCTTGTTGTCCTCGCCGTTCGCCTCGTTGTGCTTGTCGTTATAGGAGACGAGATCGTTCAGCGTGAAACCGTCATGGGCGGTGATGAAATTGACGGAGGCCCACGGCCGGCGCCCGCGCTTGTTGAAGATGTCGGCCGATGCGGTGAGGCGGGAGGCCAGTTCCGGCAGCTTGCCTTCCTCCCCCTTCCAGTAGGCCCGCACCGTATCGCGATAGCGATCGTTCCATTCGGCCCATCCGGGCGAGAAGCGGCCGACCTGATAGCCGCCCGGCCCACAATCCCAGGGTTCCGCGATCAGTTTGACCTGGCTGAGCGCCGGATCCTGGCGGCAGGCGTCCAGGAAGCGTCCATCCTCGTCGAATCCGTGCGGCTCGCGGCCGAGAATGGTCGCAAGATCGAAGCGGAAGCCATCGATCTGCACCTCCTGGGCCCAGTAGCGAAGGCTGTCCGTAACCATCTGGAGCACGCGCGAATGGCTGAGATTGACAGTGTTCCCGGTGCCGGTGTCATTGATGTAATAGCGCTTGTCCGGGGCCAGCCGGTAATAGGATGCGTTGTCGATCCCCTTGAAGGACAGGGTCGGCCCCAGCTCGTTGCCCTCGGCCGTATGGTTGTAGACCACATCCAGGATGACCTCGATGCCGGCATCGTGGAGATGGCTCACCATCTCCTTCACCTCGTTCACGAAAGGAGTGGCGAGGTAGCGTGGCTGCGGGGCGAAGAAGCCGATGGAATTGTAGCCCCAGTAGTTCCGCAATCCCTTCTCGATGAGATAGCTGTCATCAACGAAAGCGTGGATGGGAAGGAGCTCGACGGCCGTGACCCCGAGATTCCTGATGTATTCGATCACCTCGTGCTGCATGAGGCCCGAGAAGGTGCCGCGCAGCTCTCGAGGCACGGCCGGGTGCTGCATGGTGAAGCCGCGCAGATGAGTCTCGTAGATGATCGTGCGTTCCCACGGAGTCTGAGGCCGGCGCATGCGTCCCCATGTGAAGGCCGATTCCACGACGCGACATTTCGGCATGAAGCGCGCGCTGTCCCGTTTGTCGAACGACAGATCGGCATCCGGCGAGCCGATGGTGTAGCCGAACAGGGCCGGGTTCCAGACCAGATCGCCGACGAGCTGCCGGGCGTAGGGATCGAGCAGGAGTTTGTTCGGGTTGAAGCGGTGACCCTCCTTCGGATCGTAGGGGCCGTAAACCCGATAGCCATAGGTCGTCCCCGGTCGCGCATCCGGCAGGTATCCATGCCAGACCTCGTCCGTATATTCCGGCAGCTCGATCCGCTCGAGCTCGTTGCGCCCCTCCAGGTCGAACAGGCAGAGTTCGACCTTCGTGGCATTGGCGGAGAAGATGGCGAAGTTGACGCCCAATCCGTCCCAAGTCGCCCCGAGCGGGTAGGGTAGTCCCTCCCGCACGCGGGAAGTACGCCTCACGTTCGGAGCGACGATCTGAGCAGCCGGGAGCTCACGGGTATCGACTTTGTCGTTCATCTGGAATCTCGGGAACCAAGCGGAGCAAAACGTTCACTTCGTCAACGCACGAAGCTTGGGGAAGTCCCACGCAAGCGGGACTATATGTTCGCGCCCGATCCATCCTGGTCGAGGACGAGAATGACCGTCGCGAGGGGCGGAATCGTGAGGGTCAGAGAGCAGGGCTGGCCATGGCTCGGCGTGCCCGCGGCCACGACCCCGCCGAGATTGCCCACGTTGCCGCCGCCATACTGGGCGGCATCCGTGTTGACCGCTTCCCGATAGGAGCCCGGCAGCGGAACACCGATGCGATAACCTTCCCGGGGAACGGGCGTGAAGTTGGACACGACGATGGCAAGCGACCTCTCGTCGTCGCCCCGGCGCGCCCACGCGATGACGCTGTTGTCGCGGTCATCGGCCACGAGCCACTCGAATCCCTTCGCGTCGCAATCGCGTTCATGCAAGGCGGGAATGGCACGATAGGCGCGGTTCAGGTCCCCAATGAGCGTCTGCATGCCCTTGTGGTAGGAGTCACCCAGGAGATGCCAGTCGAGGCTCTCGTCGTGGTTCCACTCCCGCTCCTGGGCGAACTCGCCTCCCATGAACAGAAGCTTCTTGCCGGGATGCCCCCACATGAAGCCGAAATAGGCTCGAAGATTGGCAAATTTCTGCCAGCGATCGCCCGGCATCTTGCTGATGAGCGAGCCCTTGCCATGGACGACTTCATCGTGGCTCAGCGGCAGGATGAAGTTCTCCGAGAAGGCGTAGAGCAGGCCGAAGGTGAGGTCATGATGATGGTATTGCCGGAAGACAGGATCCTTGCTGATGTAGCGAAGGGTGTCGTGCATCCAGCCCATGTTCCATTTGAATCCAAAGCCGAGGCCTCCCGTGTAGGTCGGCTGCGAGACGCCCGGCCAGGCAGTGGACTCCTCCGCGATGGTGATCGCGCCCGGCGAGGTGGCGTAGGCAACCTCGTTCATCTTGCGGATGAAGTCGATGGCGCCGAGATTCTCGTTGCCGCCATAGCGGTTCGGGATCCACTCCCCGGGCTTGCGCGAATAATCGAGGTAGAGCATCGACGCGACCGCATCGACCCGCAACCCGTCGAGATGGTAGCGCTCCAGCCAGAAGCGGGCGTTGGCCACGAGGAAGCTCATCACCTCGCGGCGTTCGAAATTGTAGATGTAGGTGCCCCAATCCTGGTGAAATCCCAGTCGGGGATCGGCATGCTCGTAGAGATGCGTCCCGTCGAAATAGGACAATCCATGCGGATCGTTCGGGAAATGCGCCGGCACCCAGTCGAGGATGACCCCAATTCCGGCTGCGTGCGCCGCCTCGACGAACGCCGCGAAGTCCTCCGGCGTGCCGAAGCGGCTCGTGGGAGCATACAGTGAAATGGTCTGATAGCCCCATGAGCCGTCGAACGGATACTCGGTGATCGGCAGAAGCTCGATATGCGTGAAGCCGAGGTTCTTCACGTATGGGATCAGCCGCACGGCCAATTCGCGATAGGTGAGATAGCGATTGCCTTCCTCGGGAACGCGGGCCCAGGAGCCGAGATGACACTCGTAGATCGACATCGCGGCCTTGCGATGATTCTGCGCGGACCGCGAGGTCATCCACGCGCTGTCCTGCCAGTCGAATGCTGGTGTTCGTCTGAGAATGGAGGCCGTAGCAGGCGGGTGCTCCGCGGCAAACGCGATGGGATCGGCCTTGAGGGCGAGAAGGTTGCCGTGCAGTCCGATGATCTCGAACTTGTAGCGCTGATCCGGCCGCACGTCCGGAATGAACAATTCCCAGATTCCACCCTCATGGCGGCGGCGCATGAGGTGGCAGCGCCCATCCCAAGCGTTGAAATCACCTACGACGCTGACCCGGCGGGCATTGGGCGCCCAGACGGTGAAGAGGAAGCCGTGGATGCCACCGAGGTCGAGAAAATGAGCGCCGAGCTTCGTGTAGACGGCATCGCTTGTCGGATCGCCGATCCGTACGAGGTCGTCATGCGACAGGAAGGTTCCGAAGCTGTAGGGATCGTGTCGGATCTCGGTGTTGCCCTGCCTCTCGATCCGCAGCCGGTAGTCGGGCCGGTCGGTGGCGCTGAAGGAGGCAACGAGGAGACCATCCGGCGGCATCCGCTCCATGGTGCCGAGAACCGTCTGTCCGTCCCGGTCCACAACCGACACGACCTCGACATCCGGCACGATGGCACGGATCTCCCACCGGCCCGGAGAAACCTCGTGCGGACCGAGAACCGAGAATGGATCGCCCGAATTGACGATCTCGGCAACCGATGGCGGCTCGACCGGGCGCGTCGGAGCGCTCTGCGATCCACGGCGGTGCTGATCCATTCGGCTGTTCCCCTTCATATGCTGTCCCGTGGGCGCCGACGAGCGGCATAGGCCCATGCAATCCGTTGAGAGATCTCATTATGGAGCAGGCCCAGGCTCGGACCAGAACCATCTGGGTCCTCTCATGGATGTTGCGGCAAACTTTGTTAATGCGGTGCGCCGTCCGCCTCACTCACGCTTTAGGACGACCAAGGGAAGGGGAGACATGAGCGACGCGATCTGCTGCCGATCACCGTCGATCACAATATCGTCTCCTGTGAGGATGTTGCGCCAGCGTCCGTGGGGCAAGGTAACGGTGGTGCCGCCCCAGGCGGAGGGATCGACGACCTGGCTGTCTCGGGGCATCAGCCGACCCCAAAGGCGAGGCACGACAGCGGCCAGAGCCGTCTCGCCGTGCTGCCTTCCGAAGGCGATCAGGCGAGACGTCTGTTCGCCCTCGACCGACAGTGGCTGGTAGCTGCCCTCGGCATAGAGTGTGGGAGATTCGGCACGATCGTGAAGCAGTCTCATCAGGACATGCTGCTTGATCCGCCCGTCCGGCCAGGTTTTCAGGAGCGTTGCCAAGGGCTCGTTCGAGGCGAGCGCCGCCATGCGGGCTTCGTAGTCCACCGGGCGGCGGTTGTCCGGATCGACGAGGGAGAGGTCCCAGAACTCGGTGCCCTGATAGATGTCGGGTACGCCCGGCAGCGTCATCTTCAGGACGGTCCGCGACAGACCGTTCAGCATGCCGAGTAGGGCAAGGCGTCGGGCGAGAGGCTGAAAGCGACCCAGGATGGGAGTAGCGGGATCGAGGGCGACCTGCAGAAGCTTGCGGGCCGCGTCTTCATAGGCTTCGTTCGGGGCCACCCAACTCGTATGCCGCTTGGCCTCCCGGAGAGCTTTGGTGAGGTATTCATTCACACGCTCGTGAAACGCGGCAAGCTGCTGGCCGTCGAGCCTTTCCACAAGCTCCTGGGGCCAAGCGCCGAGCAGGGCCTGGAGCAGGATCACCTGGTCGTTGGCGTCGGGCGCGGCTACACCATCCATCTGCGACAGATGAGGGGCGGCAACCTCGCGCCAGAGTTCGAGCGCCTGCTCCCATTCCTCTGGCATTTCCGACAGGGCGAGAAGGCGCGCCCGCGCATCCTCGCCCCTTTTGGTGTCATGTGTCGCAGTGGCGATCATCGCATGTGGCCAATTTCGGGCGCGGTCCGCATTCGCCTGATGGAAGGCGTCGGGGGACAGGCCGAAATGGCCTGGGTCCCCGCCGACTTCGTTGAGGGCGATCAAGCGTCCATAGCGGTAGAACAAGGTGTCTTCCAAGCTCTTGGCCATGACGGGACCAGTCAGCTGCTGGAACCGCTGCCGGAACCGGTGGATGTCGGCCGGGTCCGCTGCCGCCTCGCCGAGCAGCGCGGAGGCGACGAAGGCGTGGACGCTTCGATCGGCCAGGGTGCTTGATCGCTGAGCGGCCCGGACGGTCTCGCCGATCAACTCCATATCCGCGACCTCAGGCTCCGCGTCGCCGAGATAGCTGCGGTAGACTGGGAAAGCGGCAATGATCTCGATCAGAGCGCGGCGGAGGGAGAAGGCCGTATAGTCCCGCGTGCGCCGGTCGGCATCGGCGATCGCCTTGATGTCTGAGACCAGAGCCTCCAACTCGCTAGCGAAGTTCTTCTCGGTGATCTCGACCTTCGCGACTTTCAGCAGTTCGTCATAGGAGCCCTGAAGTCCCGAGGCTTGACGATAGATGTGCTCGAACCGTTCGCCGGCCTCCGCATTCACCAGGACGCCGTCGATCACGTTGAGCACGTCGTAGCCGGACGTTCCGGCGACCGGCCAGCGACGCAGCTCCTCGCCGGGCTCCAAGATCTTCTCGACCGCCACGTAGAAGCCCGGTCCCACCTTCTGCTGGAGGGCGCGGGTATAGCCCTCCGGATCGGCGAGGCCGTCGATATGGTCGATTCGCAGACCGTGGACGAGGCCCTCATTCACGAGACGGACGATGAGCTCGTGCGTCTTGTCGAAGATCTCCGGGATCTCGACCCGAATGCCCGCCAGGGTGTTAATGTCGAAGAAGCGGCGGTAGTTGATGTCGCTCGATGCCACCCGCCAGTAGGAGAGGCGATAGGCCTGTGCTTCGAGGAGTCGATGCAGGGTGTTGAAGCTCTCAGGCTGTCCAGGGACGCCGTTGACGGCTGCGACGGCGCTCTCGATGGCCTTCTTCAGTCGAGGGGAGGCGCCGACTGCCTGCGCAAGGTCGCGCTTCAGCTGTTCCCCCTCGTCCGGTAGGTCGTCTTGGCCACCGCGTGATGTGGGATTCTCCAGCGCCCTCAGGCGCTCGGTGATGCGACGCAACTCTATGGCTTCTGCTGGATCATCGAGGATGGCAAGCGCACGGTCGAGCACGACCGGGTATGTGGTCGGGCGGATCGGAAACCTGTGCTCCCAGTGCCAGACGCTCAAGGAGCCCTCCGCCGCGTCGAATTTCAGCTGGAGCTCGCCCTCCTCCAGGACTTCGCCGTAGAGCCCGCCCAGGGACGGGACAACGAGCTTGCCGTCGGCGCCGGGCCGCTCCCAGTCGATGTCGAAGGCTTGAGCGACCGGGGAGAGTTGGCCCCATTCCAGCACCGAGAGCCACCAGCCGTTGTCCTTCCCGCCCACGCCCATGTGGTTGGGCACGATGTCGAGGAGGAGCTTGAGACCGTGCTCCTTCAGGGCGTTCGAGAGGCGGCGGAAGCCGGCCTCGCCGCCGAGTTCCGGATTGATCGTCGAATGGTCGACGATGTCATATCCGTGGGTTGATCCTGGGGCCGCCGTCTGGATCGGCGACGAATAGACGTGGCTGATGCCGAGCTTCGCCAGATAGGGCACGATCTTCACCGCATCGTCGAAGGTGAAGTCCTTGTGGAACTGCAGCCGGTAGGTCGCTCTCGGCGGGGGCGAAGCGAGAGCGTTCCGGCGGGCGCGGACGTCCCGTCCTTCCTCGGCCAATGCGACGGCGAGCCTAGGCATCAGGCTGCCGGGCGCACCGATGGCCTCGATCGTGTTCGACAGGCGCCGGCGCCAGTTTGGGTGGCCCATATCCATGCCCGGCATATTGGGCTGATTCAGCTCGCCCGAAGCGTCCTCGATCTGCAGAGCCGTGAGGACGGACGACGTGCGGCCGAGATAGCGGACCGTTTCCTCGAGGGGCGGCATCTCCGGAATCTGCCGGCAGGGGAGAAGGCCTTCCCCTGCAAGAGCCTCGGTCAGGTGGCGCTTGTCGGCTGCCCGTCCGAGGCGCTCGTCGGCCGCCCGCGCGGGCTCGAAGATGCCCAGCGTCTGGCGCAGGTCGATATCGAGGCCCCGCCACCAGCCGGCGAAAGTCGGCAGGTCGTGGGTGGTCAGGACGGCCAGCGCCGAGCGGGGATAGTCACCCGGTGTCTTGAAGGCCGCTCCCTCCCGTTCGAAGGGCAGCACCCGGTAGCTGAGGACGCCCGATTCCATGATGGCGTCGGAGAAGCCTTCCGGGGCCGTACCCAGATCCTCGGCGATCACCAGGCATTGGGCGCGGTGGCTCTCCACGCGCAGAACCGCGAGCATCGCCTCGAACGGGTAATCCACATAGGCGCCCTGGGACGCGGGGGCTCCCGACGGGATGAGGAACAGCCGCTGCAGCTGGAACGCGTGGTCGATCCGGATCGCGCCCGCATGGCGCATATTGGCCGCGACGAGATCGCGGAAGGCGGCCAGCCCCTGCTCCTCCAGGGTAAGCGGGTTGAAGGGCGGCAGACCCCAGTCCTGGCCCTGCGGGCCGAGCGGATCCGGCGGCGCCCCTATGGAGAGTTTCGGGGCGTAACGCTCCGGCGCCGCCCAGATCTCGGATCCGCTACCATCGGCTCCCACGGCGAGATCCCGGTAAAGGCCGATGGGCAGGCCCGCCCCCCGGGCCCGCTCGGCCGCCTGCGCGAGCTGGAGGTCGGCAAGCCATTGCAGCCAGGCATGGAACGCCACCCGATCCGGGTGGTCCAGGCGGAAGCGCCGGACTGCCACGGAATGAACCGAGCGGTACTCCTCCGGCCAGTCGCCGATCCAGAACCGCCCTTGACTCTGGAAATGTTCGGACAGCGCCTCAAAGGTGGCGTGCGCCTCCAGTGCCTCGCCGCCCGTACGCCGGAAGGCCTCAAAGGCGGAATGGTCGCCTGACGTCCGATGATGCGCCCACAGGGCCTCGAGCAGCGGACGCTTGACCGCCCAGACCTCGGCATAATCGATCAGCTGAGCGCGTCTGAGCTGGGCGAGCCGCTCCTGCAGGTCTGGACTTTCGAGGAGCTCCTGGGCGCCGCTCTCGACGAAGCCCTCCACGGCGGTCGGGTCGAGATAGAGAGATTCGAGGAAGAGGCGCGAGGACGGTGAATAGGGCGATATCTTGGAGCGATCCGAGGCGAAGAGCGCGTGAACGGGGCTCAAGCCGAGGAAAGCGCCGCCGAGGCGGCCGACATTCTGGGCCAGAAGCGCCACGTCGGCATAGTCGCCGATGCCGAAGTCCCGCTCGGAGCGCAGAGAATAGATCTGGGCGGCCGCGCCCCAGAGCCGGGTCTCTCCTTGGAGGGCCTCGGGCTCGAAGCATCGGGACGGGGCCGCGATGATCGTCGTCTCCTGGTCGCCGAGCCGGAACCGATGATAGCCCATCGGCAGGGTGGGAAGGTCGAGGGCGTTGTCGTTCCTCGCAAGGCGTCCTTCATGGACCGCTCCATCCTCCTCGATCAGGATCCAGGACATGGGACCGGGCGCGGCGCGGAAGGTGAGGGTCGAGGCCCTGTCCGCATCGACCGTGATGACGGCCGGGACCGGCCCATGCCTCAAACGCTCCAGCCGGGCCAGGCTCTCCTGTGCGCCCGCCTCGGATGCAATGTCGAGGCCAAGAGCCGCCAGCAGCGTCCGCCGGGTCGACGGGCTGGTCTCGACGCTCTGGCCGAACGCGTCGGTGTAGTCTGGGGAGATACCGACAAGGGCGGCCATGCGCTCCACGAGAGCGTCCAGCTTGCTCATGCCGATTGTCCTTTCATGATGATGCCGGACCAGGGGGGAAGTTGCAGGTTCGTGCCGCCCGGGTCGAGACCCGGACTGGACCAGAGCACGCGGGTCCCGTTCTCGATGGCCCCGTTCGCGGGAGCGTCGCCGAAATTCGCGAGAAGGCGAAGAGATCCACCGGCGAAGGTCCAGGTCACGTCGAGGGTCCTGTCCGGCGACAGCGTGTAGTCCGAGCCGCCGTAACCGCCCTTGAGCAGCGGAACGATCTCGGTCCGCCTCAGATCGAGCAGATGACGGGTCTGCGCGAGAACCTCCCGGTGCGGGGACCGGTCTGCCTCCGACCAGTCGATCCGCGACCGCTCGAAGGTTGCCCGGTCCGTCGGATCGGGGATCCTCTGCGACATTTCCGGATCCGTGAAGGCCTTGAAGCGCTTGAACTCGCCCCGCCGCCCGTCCCGGACGGCCCTGGCCAGGTCGGGCTCGCTTTCAAAGTCGACGAAGAACTGGAAAGGCGTCGAGGCACCCCATTCCTCGCCCATGAACAGCAACGGGATCTGCGGCGAGAGCAGGAAAATGCCTTGAGCGAGGGCGAGCCGCTCCGGCGGGATGAGGTGCGCCAGGCGCTCGCCGAAGGCGCGGTTGCCGACCTGGTCGTGGTTCTGCAGGAACGCCACGAAGGCGCTCGGCGGCAGATGGCCCGATTTCTCGCCACGAACAATGCCGTCCTTGTGCGGCGAGGGATCGCCCTGATAGGCGAAGCCTTCCGCTAGCGCACGGCCGAGATGCTGGAGCGGCCTGTTCGCATAATCCTCGTAATAGCCCTCGTTCTCGCCGGTCAGGAGGGCGTGCCAGGAATTGTGGATGTCGTCCGCCCACTGCGCCGTGTGAAGCCTCGGCTTGTGGTTGTCGTCGCGGTTGAGCCAGCGTGCCTGGTTGGCTTCGTTCTCGAGAACGAGATGGACATGGCGGCCGGGGATCGCCTCGCGGATGCGGTTTGCCAGCTCTTCGATGAAGTGGGGATTCCCATCGTCGGTGATGGCGTGGACCGCATCAAAACGCAGGCCGTCGATGTGGAATTCCTCCAGCCAGTAGAGCGCGTTGTGGAAGAAGAAGTCGCGCACCACGGAGCTGCCTTCTCCGTCCACGTTGATGCCGGCGCCCCAGGGAGTCGGATGCCGTTCGGTGAAGAAGGTCTTCGCATAGGCGTGGAGATAGTTTCCCGAGGGGCCGAAGTGGTTGTAGACCACGTCGAGGAATACCATCAGGCCGAGCTCGTGCGCCCGCTCCACGAGACGCTTGAGATCCTCCGGGCTGCCATAGGCCGCATCCGGTGCGTAAGGCAGGACGCCGTCATAGCCCCAATTGCGCCGGCCCGGGAACTCGCCGATCGGCATGAGCTCGACCGCCGTGACGCCGAGGTCGCGCAGAACCTCGAGCTTGGTCATCAGGCCCGTATAGGTGCCCTCGGGCGTGGCCGTGCCCACATGGACTTCATAGAGAACGGTTTCCTCCCAGGGTCGTCCCGTCCATGCCGTGTCCGACCATTCGTAGGATTGAGGATCGACGACGAGGCTGAGCCCATGGACGTCGTCGGGCTGGAAACGGGAAGCGGGGTCCGGAACGGTGAGGTTGCCCTCGATCCTGTAGCCGTAGCGGCTCCCGGGGTGAGCGTTCGCCGACACGACACGGTACCAGCCGTCCTGATCCGCACTCAGCGGCAACTCGGACCCGTCGAGAACAAGACGCACATCGCCGGCCGTTGGCGCCCACAGGGCAAAGCGAACGCCATCGGGGGTTATCTCAGCCCCAAAGGGCATGGAGTGAACACGCCGCATCTGATCTCCGGAAAACATCGAGGAAAGCACTTGCGAACGAGCATGAAAAGGCAATGTTCCAAGGGCCGATAAAAAACGGCCAAGCTCGCCTCCGGGCCACGCAAGCTATGCAGTATGCGAATGGGAAATCCGTCCGATTGAGCTAGTCAGAAATTTCGCGAAATTTTTTCGGAACCTTTTCGCAGGTGCGAGAGTTAGACAGCGCGACTGCCTGTGGCGCGGGGGGTCGCTGGGGATCGCGCCGCCTGAGTGAACATGCCGGAATCATTTCAACTGGAAGCCCGTGGGGCTTACCCGACGGTGGCGCATGCCGAGTTGCAGGGCGGCGTCCAGCCGTCGATTTCGGTCACACGCCGTCAGTCTATTCTCTTTGTGACGTCCGAGCTTGCCGATTACATCAAAGCCGGCGGCCTCGGCGAAGTGTCGGCCGCCTTGCCGCGCGCGCTCCGTCACCATTACGACGTGCGCATCCTGATCCCAGGCTATCGTCAGGTTCTGTCGCAGATCGGCCACGTCGAGGAAATCGCGCGGTTGCCGGCCTCTTTCGGAATTCCCGCCTGCGGCCTGGGGCGCGGCACGACGCAGGACGGCTTGACCGTATACGTTCTGCTCTGCCCGGAGCTCTACGATCGTGACGGATCGCCTTACGTCGACAGCTTCGGCGCGGACTGGAGCGACAACGACATCCGCTTCGCGAGGCTCGGCCTCGCGGCCGCCGACATCGCCTGCGGCAACGGCGACCATCTGTGGCGCGCCGACCTTCTCCACCTCAACGATTGGCCGTCCGGTCTCGCATCGGCATATCTCGCCTGGCGCGGGCAGCACATCCCGACGATCCTGACTATTCACAACCTTGCCTATCAGGGCATCTTCGACCGCAATCGATTGTCGCATCTCGGCATTCCCGATGCCGCGTTCCAGATCAACGGCGTCGAGTTCTACGGCAAGCTCTCCTTCCTGAAGGCGGGCATCTATTATTCATCTCACATCACGACGGTCAGCTCCACCTATGCTCATGAGATCACCCGGCCGGAATTCGGCTGCGGCCTCGACGGGCTTTTGCGGACCTGTGCGGAGCAGGGAAGGCTGGACGGCATCATCAACGGCATCGACGCGAGCTGGGATCCGAGCACAGACCCATATCTCGTCAGCCCCTTCTCGGCCGAGAATTGCCGAGGCAAGCGGGCCAATGCCAATAACGTACGCGAGAATTTTGGCCTCGCCCTGTCGAGCGGGCCGCTCTTTGCAGTCGTCTCCCGTCTGGTCCACCAGAAGGGGGTTGATCTTGCCATCTCGGCGGCCGAGACTATCGTGTCGCAGGGCGGCCAGATCGCCGTCATTGGTCAGGGCGAGCCGCGCTTCGAGGCCGAGCTTCAGGCGCTTGCAAGCCGTCACCCGGGCTCCGTGGGCGTGAAGATCGGCTATGATGAGGGAGACGCGCGGCGCATGTATGCGGGCAGCGACTTCCTGCTCATGCCGTCGCGTTTCGAGCCCTGCGGTCTCAGCCAGATGTATGCGCAGCGCTTCGGTTCTCTGCCGATTGCACACAAGACCGGCGGTCTCGCCGATACCATCGAGGACGGTGTCAACGGCTTCCTCTTCGGCGAGCCCTCGCTGAACCGCTTTAAGGACGCCATCAAGCGCGGGCTCGAAGCGTTCCGCTCGCGCCCGCGCCTGACCGCCATGCGCCGTGCCGCGATGAAGCGGCCGCACGGGTGGGATCGCTCCGCATCGCGGTATCAGGAAGTCTACGAACGGGCACGTCAGGCGGCGCTCGCGTGACCCTTGCTGCACATTGATCGTTGAGAGAATGGGCTGAACGCGCGTCGGCCCATTTTTCGTGCAGCACGACCATCCGACGATCATCGTTGTCATGATGTTGCAGCCTTATTCTTAAGCCTTTGACGCTTTTTCGGGCAAAGCACGCGCGTTCGCGTTTCCAGCCCCGTTCGTCCCGCGGCTCCGGCACTCTGCGCGATTAGAGAAGATCGCTGCTGGCATGGTTCTTGCGTTAGGTCCCGCTGCTGCACCTGAAACAGGGCAGCCAAGGGAGAGGACCTATGTCGATGTTGAATGTGACCCGCAGACACCTCATGGCGCTGGCCTCTGCCGCGCTGGTTTCCGGCGCCGTGATAGGAACAGCGCAGGCGCAGGAGACCATCAAGGTCGGTGTTCTGCATTCTCTGTCCGGCACGATGGCGATCAGCGAGACGACCCTGAAGGACGTCATGCTGATGCTCATCGAGGAGCAGAACAAGAAGGGTGGTCTGCTCGGCAAGAAGCTCGAGGCGGTGGTGGTTGATCCGGCCTCCAACTGGCCGCTCTTCGCCGAAAAGGCGCGCGAATTGATCAGCCAGAACAAGGTCTCGGCCGTGTTCGGTTGCTGGACATCCGTGTCGCGCAAGTCCGTGCTGCCGGTGTTCAAGGAATTGAACAGCATCCTCTTCTACCCGGTGCAGTACGAGGGCGAGGAGAGTGAGCGCAACGTGTTCTACACGGGCGCTGCGCCGAACCAGCAGGCGATCCCCGCCGTCGATTACCTGGCCAAGGAAGAGAAGGTCGAGCGCTGGGTTCTCGCCGGAACCGACTACGTCTATCCGCGCACGACCAACAAGATCCTCGAGGCCTACCTGAAGTCCAAGGGCGTGAAGGCCGAGGACATCATGATCAACTACACGCCGTTCGGCCATTCGGACTGGCAGACCATCGTGGCGGACATCAAGAAGTTCGGCTCGGCCGGCAAGAAGACCGCCGTGGTCTCCACCATCAACGGCGACGCCAACGTGCCATTCTACAAGGAGCTGGCGAACCAGGGCGTGAAGGCGACGGACATTCCGGTCGTGGCCTTCTCGGTCGGCGAGGAGGAACTCGCCGGCATCGACACGAAGCCGCTCGTCGGCCACCTCGCGGCCTGGAACTACTTCCAGTCGGTCGATACGCCGGACAACAAGGCCTTCATCGAGAAGTGGAAGGCCTTCACCAAGAACGATAAGCGCGTCACCAACGATCCCATGGAAGCGCACGTGATCGGCTTTAACATGTGGGTGAAGGCGGTGGAGAAGGCGGGCAGCACCGATCCGGACAAGGTGATCGACGCGATCGTCGGCGTCGAGGTCCCGAACCTCACGGGCGGCACGTCCAAGATGCTCCCGAACCACCACATCACCAAGCCGGTTCTGATCGGCGAGATCAAGGAAGACGGGCAGTTCGAGACCGTCTCTCAGACCGACGCGCTCGTGCCGGGCGACGCCTGGTCCAAGTATCTCGACGGTTCGAAGGACCTGATTGCCGACTGGAAGGATCTCAAGTGCGGCAACTACAACACGGTCACGAAGAAGTGCGGCGCCTGACCGCCTGACGAAAATGGGGGCGGCCGTCGCGGCCGTCCTCACCTTGTCCTCCTTTTGAAGAAGATTGCATGACCCGCTTGCGCTGCCTTCTGCAGGCCTTCGTTCTGCTGATCGGAATGGCGTCCGCCGTCGTGGCGGGACCCTATGAAGACGCGTTGCCCAAGTTCGCGGCGGACAGCTATTCCGATACGGAGGCCGCGATCGGCGCCGTTGCGGGGAGCGGTCACCCGCAGGCGCTGAACCTCGTCGAAGCCTTGCGCGATGGCCGCCTGATGGTTGCCGCCGGGCAGGTGTACATTCGCAACTCGGCCGGCCAATTCGCGGAAGCGGCGACCGGACGGTCGATCGAATCTCCCGCAGGCGCCAAGCCCGTGCGCGTCAACAACCGCGTCCGGCGCGCTGTCGAAGCGGCGTTCGGCAGCATGACTCTGCTCAGCCCCGATGCCGGAATACGCCTCGATGCCGCCCGCGCGGTGTTCCGCTCGCGTGATGGGGCAGCACTGCCGACCCTCGAAACCGCCATCGCGCAGGAGAGCGACGCGGCCGTAAAGGGAGCTCTCGAGAGCGCTCGCGCGGCCGTCCTCCTGGCCAAGCCAGATGCCTCGTCGTCCGAGATGCTCGCAGCCATCGACACCCTGCGCGCCCGCGGCGATCAGGATGCGCTGGCGCTTCTCTCGTCCCTGCCTCAGGGAACACCTGCGGATGTGTCGGACACCGCCACCAAGGCGGCCGAGGGGATCCGCTCGCGGCTGGCGGTCTGGAACGCCGCGCAGAACGTCTGGTACGGCATCTCCCTCGGGTCCGTCCTGCTGCTCGCAGCCATCGGCTTGGCCATCACCTTCGGAACCATGGGCGTCATCAACATGGCCCATGGCGAAATGGTCATGATCGGCGCCTACACGACCTTCCTGGTCCAGGAGACGATCCGCACCCACGCGCCCGGCCTGTTCGGCGTATCGCTCTTCATCGCGCTGCCGCTCGCCTTCCTCGTGGCTGGCCTGATCGGCATCCTCATCGAGCGCACGGTGATCCGCTTCCTCTACGGTCGGGCGCTCGAAACGCTGCTCGCAACATGGGGCATCTCGCTCATCCTGCAGCAGGGCGTGCGCACGATCTTCGGCCCGACGAACCGCGAGGTCGGAACCCCCGCCTGGATGAGCGGCGCACTGGAGATCGGGGGGCTGAGCCTCACCTACAACCGCATCGCCATCGTGGTCTTCTCCTTCGCAGTCTTCGCCACCCTGCTGCTCGTCCTGCGCTACACGTCGCTCGGGCTCTATGTCCGTGCCGTCACGCAGAACCGGCGCATGGCGGGCTCCATGGGGATCCGGACGAACCGCATCGACGCGCTCGCCTTCGGCCTTGGATCTGGCGTCGCCGGCATCGCCGGCGTGGCGCTCTCGCAGATCGACAACGTGAGCCCCAATTTGGGTCAGGGCTACATCATCGACAGCTTCATGGTGGTCGTGTTCGGCGGCGTCGGCAATCTCTGGGGCACGCTGGTCGGCGCCATGACGCTCGGCATCGCCAACAAGCTGCTCGAGCCCTATGCGGGCGCGGTGCTCGGCAAGATCGTGCTGCTCGTCGCGATCATTCTGTTCATCCAGAGGCGTCCGCGCGGGCTCTTCGCGCTGAAAGGCAGGGCGGTCGAAGCATGACAACGCAATCCGTGCTCGATCGTCAGAGCATCATCGTCCTCCTCCTGCTCGCGGCGGCCGCCGTGCTGGTTCCCGTCCTGAACGGCGCGGTGGTGCCGGGATCCCCGCTCCACCTGTCGGATCACCTCGTGCCGCTGCTCGGCAAGTACGTGTGCTTCGCGCTGCTCGCCCTCTCGGTCGATCTGATCTGGGGCTTCTGCGGGATCCTCTCGCTGGGCCACGGCGCGTTCTTCGCCCTCGGCGGCTATGCCATGGGGATGTATCTGATGCGCCAGATCGGCCCGCGGGGCGTCTATGCCGATTCGGTCCTGCCTGATTTCATGGTGTTCCTGAACTGGAAGGAACTCCCCTGGTTCTGGCAGGGCTTCGATTGGTTCCCGTTCGCGGCCCTCATGGTGCTCCTCGTGCCGGGCATCCTCGCCTTCGTGTTCGGCTGGTTCGCCTTCCGCTCGCGGGTGACGGGCGTGTATCTGTCCATCATCACGCAGGCGATGACCTTCGCCCTGATGCTCTCGTTCTTTCGAAACGACATGGGCTTCGGCGGCAACAACGGACTGACCGATTTCAAGGACATCCTCGGCTTCCCGATCCAGGCTGCGTCCACACGCATCGTCCTGTTCGTGCTCTCGGTCGCGGCGCTCGCCGCCGGTTACCTCATCTGCCGGTGGGTGGTGAACTCCAAGTTCGGCAAAGTTCTCGTGGCGGTGCGCGACGCGGAGAGCCGGACCCGCTTCCTCGGCTACCGGGTCGAGCACTACAAGATCGCCGTCTTCACCCTCTCGGCCATGCTGGCGGGCGTCGCGGGCGCGCTCTACGTGCCGCAGGTCGGCATCATCAACCCGAGCGAATTCGCGCCGGCGAACTCCATCGAGGTGGTGATCTGGGTGGCGGTGGGCGGCCGCGGCACGCTCGCCGGCCCGATCCTCGGCGCCCTCCTGGTCAATGCGGGCAAGACTTGGTTCACCGGCATGCTGCCGGAGTTCTGGCTGTTTGCGCTCGGCAGCCTCTTCGTCTTCGTCACGCTCCTGATGCCGCGCGGCATTCTCGGCGCGGCCAAGGATCTTTATGCCCACGCCGAACAGCGGCTGAAGCCGAGGCCCCTGTCCGAGCCGGTCTCGCAGGCGGCGGAGTAACCCATGAGCGCACCCGTCACTCCGACCCTCCTCTACCTCGACAACGTCTCCGTCTCCTTCGACGGTTTCCGCGCCCTGAATGCGCTGTCGCTTGCCGTCGACCATTCGGAGATGCGTGCCATCATCGGGCCGAACGGCGCCGGCAAGACCACGATGATGGACGTGATCACCGGCAAGACCCGCCCCAACGAGGGCACGGCGCTGTTCGACGGCTCCCACGACCTGACGGCACTTGATGAGGCCGCCATCGCGGAACTCGGGATCGGCCGCAAGTTCCAGACCCCGACCGTCTTTGAGATGCACACCGTCGAGGACAACATCCTGCTCGCCCTCAAAGAGAACCGCTCTCCCTTCGCAACCCTCCTGTCGCGGCGCACGGCCCGCGAGCGCGAGCGGATCAACGCGCTGCTGGAACGCGTGCGATTGACGGGCCACCGCCATCGCAAGGCAGGGGAATTATCGCATGGCCAGAAGCAATGGCTCGAGATCGGCATGCTGCTGGCGCAGCAGCCCAAGCTCCTCCTGATCGACGAGCCTGCTGCGGGAATGACGGATCAGGAGACCGCCGACACGGCCGATCTCCTGCGCGACATTGCCACGACGCAGGCGGTTATCGTGGTGGAGCACGACATGACCTTTGTGCGCGACCTCGGCGTGAAGGTCACGTGCCTGCACGAGGGCTCGGTGCTCGCCGAGGGATCGCTCGACGCGGTAAGCGCCAACGAGCGAGTGGTCGAGGTCTATCTGGGGCGATGACGATGCTGTCTGTCGAGAATCTATCCCTCTACTACGGCGCCGCGCAGGCGCTGCGCGGCGTATCCGTCGCCGCCTCCGTGGGCGAGGTCACCTGTGTGCTCGGCCGGAATGGCGTCGGCAAGACGTCGCTCCTGCGCGCCATCGCCGGCCACCGGTCGATCGCGGGCGGCAGCATCCGGTTCGACGGCCGGGACATCGCACGCCTGAAGCCGTTCGAGCGGGCGGCGCTCGGCATCGCCTACGTGCCACAGGGCCGGGAGATCTTTCCGCTCCTCACGGTCAAGGAAAACCTCGAGACGGGCTTTGCCCCATTGAAGCGTGGCGAGAAAACGATCCCCGAGGAGGTCTTCGAGCTGTTCCCGGTGCTGAAGTCGATGCTGGGCCGCCGGGGCGGCGACCTGTCCGGCGGGCAGCAGCAGCAGCTCGCCATCGGTCGGGCGCTCGTCACCCGTCCGCGCCTGCTCGTGCTCGACGAGCCGACGGAAGGGATCCAGCCGTCGATCATCAAGGATATCGGCCGGGCGATCGCCTACTTGCGCGAACGGAAGGATATGGCCATCCTCCTGGTCGAGCAATATTTCGACTTCGCGCGCGACCTGGCCGACCGGTTCGTGGTGATGGAGCGCGGCGAGATCGTGCAGGATGGCGACCGCTCGGCGCTCGAGGGAGACGATGTACGTCAGCGCTTGGCCATTTGATGGTAATTCCCCGCCGGTCTCTCAAGAGCGTCAGCGTGCCGTCGGTCGTGTCGCGTTCAGCGCGACCGGCCTGGGCGGCCGTACGCGGCCCATGCGGATCGAGGAGAGCGGATCCATGCGGATCAGGCTTCCGAAGGGCGAGGGACGAGGGCTCGATGCCGTTCTCGTCAACACGGCCGGAGGCATCGCGTGCGGCGATCGCTTCTCCGTCGCGGTCGAGGCGCGCACAGGCGCCGCCGTCACCGTTGCGACACCGGCCGCCGAGAAGGTCTACCGCTCGGACGGGCCAATCGCGGAGCTGTCGGTCGATCTCACGGTCGAGGCCGGCGCGCGGCTCGATTGGCTTCCGCAGGAAACCATTCTGTTCGACAGGGCGCGCCTACGCCGCAGCCTCACGGCCGACATGCCCGAGGATGCGCGGCTGACCGTGTTCGAGGCTGTCGTGTTCGGGCGCGAAGCGCGCGCCGAGCACATCACGGACGGCCTCTTCGAGGATCGCTGGCGCATCAGGCGGGCAGGACGCCTCGTCTATGCCGACACGCTGCGCCTCGATGGGCCGATCGCCGATCGTCTCCGGAAACCCAGTGTCGGAAAGGGCGCCCGTGCCTTCGCCACCATGGTCCATGTGGCGCCGGACGCCGAGGCGCGGCTCGACGAGGTGCGCAACCATTTGTCCTCTAGCGGCGGCTGCGAGTCTGCGGCGGGGGCCTGGAACGGGCTTCTCGCCGTCCGCTTCTGCGCCATGACCATCGAGTCGCTGCGCAAGGCCGCTGTTCCGTTTCTGCTCGCCTTCCGCGGTGCGCCTATGCCGCGCGTCTGGCTCAGCTAGGGTCAAACCATGCAACTCACTCCTCGCGAAAAAGACAAGCTCCTGATCGCCATGGCTGCCATGGTGGCCCGCCGCCGGCTGGAACGCGGCGTCAAGCTCAATCATCCGGAAGCCATCGCGCTCATCACCGACGCGGTCGTGGAGGGCGCGCGGGACGGGCGCTCCGTCGCTGAGCTGATGGAGGCCGGCGCACATGTGATCACGGTCGACCAGGTCATGGAGGGCGTCGCCGAGATGATTCACGACGTGCAGGTGGAGGCGACCTTTCCCGATGGCACCAAGCTCGTGACCGTGCATCACCCGATCCGCGGCGCAGCCTCGAAGGACGTGCCCGGCGAGGTGACCGCGCAGCAGGGCGAAATCGTCTTCAACGAGGGCGCCGAGCGTACCGTCGTCACCGTGGCGAATACCGGCGACCGTCCGATCCAGGTCGGCAGCCATTATCATTTCTTCGAGACGAACCCCGCCTTATCGTTCGATCGCGAGAAGGCGCGCGGCATGCGGCTCGACATCGTGCCTGGCACGGCTGTGCGCTTCGAGCCCGGATCCACCCGCGAAGTGGTGCTCGTTCCGCTTTCCGGCAGGCGCGAGGTCCACGGGTTCCGACAGGCCGTGATGGGAGCGCTCTGATGTCGAACGCGAGAAAGCCTGCTTCGCTCCCACGCTCGGCTTACGCCGACATGTTCGGCCCCACCGTGGGCGACCGCATTCGCCTGGCCGATACAGCCCTGGTGATCGAGGTGGAGAAGGACTTCACCACCTATGGCGAGGAGGTGAAGTTCGGCGGCGGCAAGGTCATCCGCGACGGGATGGGGCAGTCGCAGGCGACCCGCGCCCATGGCGCCGTCGACACGGTCATCACCAACGCGGTGATCCTCGACCATTGGGGCATCGTGAAGGCCGATATCGCCATCGCGGGCGGGCGGATCGCCGCGATCGGCAAGGCCGGCAATCCGGATGTGCAGCCCAACGTCGACATCGTTATCGGGCCGGGCACGGAGATCATCGCGGGGGAAGGCAAGATCATCACGGCCGGCGGCTTCGACTCGCATATCCATTTCATCTGCCCACAGCAGATCGACGAGGCGCTGATGTCGGGCATCACCACGATGCTCGGCGGCGGCACGGGACCGGCGACCGGCACCTTCGCCACCACCTGCACGCCGGGTCCGTGGCACATCGCCCGCATGATCGAGGCCGCCGATGCCTTTCCGATGAACCTCGCCTTCACGGGCAAGGGCAATGCCTCGAAGCCCGGCGCCCTGGAGGAGATGATCGAGGCCGGCGCCTGTGCGCTCAAGCTCCATGAGGACTGGGGCACGACACCGGCGGCGATCGACTGCTGCCTGTCGGTGGCCGATGCCTATGACGTGCAGGTGATGATCCACACCGACACGCTCAACGAATCCGGCTTCGTCGAGGACACGATCGCGGCCTTCAAAGGCCGCACAATCCACGCCTTCCACACGGAGGGCGCGGGCGGCGGGCATGCACCGGACATCATCAAGGTGGCTGGACTGCCCAATGTGCTGCCGTCCTCCACCAACCCGACGCGGCCCTATACGGTGAACACCATCGACGAGCATCTCGACATGCTCATGGTCTGCCATCACCTGTCACCATCAATCCCGGAGGATCTCGCCTTCGCGGAGAGCCGAATCCGCAAGGAAACAATCGCCGCGGAGGACATCCTGCACGATATCGGCGCGCTGTCGATGATGTCGTCCGACAGCCAAGCCATGGGGCGCGTCGGCGAGGTCATCATCCGCACATGGCAGACCGCGCATAAGATGAAGGTCCAGCGCGGCGCGCTTCCCGGTGAGAGCGGCGGCAACGACAACCTCCGCGCCCGGCGCTATGTGGCGAAATACACGATCAACCCGGCCATCGCCCACGGCGTGTCCCGACACATCGGATCGGTCGAGGTCGGCAAGCTCGCCGATCTCGTGGTCTGGACGCCGGCCTTCTTCGGCGTGAAGCCCGATCTCGTGTTGAAAGGAGGCGCAATCGCGGCCGCTCTGATGGGCGACCCCAATGCGTCGATCCCGACACCGCAGCCGGTGCATTACCGGCCAATGTTCGGCGCCTACGGCCGGGCGCTCGTCACCACGTCGCTCACCTTCGTGTCGAAGGCCGCGGTGGAGAACGGGCTTGCGGCAAAGCTCGGCGTCCAGAAGCCGCTCGTCGCGGTCGAGAACGTCCGCGGCGGGATCGGCAAGAAAGACATGGTGCATAACGATGCGACCCCGGTCATCGAGGTCGATCCCGAAACCTACGACGTCCGTGCCGATGGCGAGCTGCTCGTCTGCGAACCCGCAACAATCCTTCCCATGGCTCAACGATACTTCCTGTTCTGATATGATCCGCGCCACATCCATCATTCGCCGTGAGGCCGTCGAGCAGGACCGCATCGTCGACGTCATCACCCTCGATCATGGCGGCCGCCATCGCCGTCGCATCATGCTCCATGCCGAGGGCGGAACCGCCTTCCTGCTCGACCTCGACAGGGCCGACGTGCTGGAGGACGGCGACGCCATCCGGCTTGAGAGCGGCTGGCTCGTCGAGGTGCGGGCCGCGCCCGAGAAACTTGTTGAGATCACCACGGAGAAGCCGCTCGACCTCCTGACTCTCGCCTGGCATATCGGCAACAGGCACGTGCCCGCGGAGATCACCCGCACGGCGATCTATATCGGCTACGATCATGTGCTGGTCGACATGCTGATCGGGCTGGGCGCCCGGGTCGAGATCGTCGAGCGGCCGTTCCAACCGGTCCGCGGTGCCTATCATCACCACGAGCAAGGCGGGCATTCACATCACCACGGAAATGGCCATGGATGATGTATCCGTGACAGTAAGAGCTCAAGGATCGGAGGCAGCGATCCTGCCGCTCTTCGCCTGGCTGTCGCCCTCTTATCCGGTCGGCTCCTATGCTTATTCGCACACGCTCGAATGGGCTGTGGAGGCCGGCGACGTTGCCGACGAGGCGACGCTCGTGGCTTGGCTGACCGACCTCCTGACGCTCGGCATGGGGCGCAACGACGCCATTCTCCTGAGCCATGCCTACCGGGCCATCGAGCAGGATGATCGAGACGCTCTCGAGACCGTCAACGAACTCGCGCTTGCCCTGTCGCCCTCCGCCGAACTCTATCTCGAGACCAGCCAGCAGGGGCGCAGCTTCCTGGATGCGACGCTCGCCGCATGGCCCTCGCCCCGGCTGACGCCGCTCGAGGGCGATGTCGCCTTTCCGGTCGCCATCGGCATGGCGGCGGCGGCCCATGCCGTTCCCCTGCCGCTCACATCGCCCGCCTATCTCTTCGGGCTCGTGCAGACGCTCGTGTCGGCGGCCATCCGCCTGGCGCCCATCGGCCAGACGGCAGGCATCCGCGTGTCCGCCGCTCTTGCCGACACGGTGCAGACGGTTGCCAGAGAGGCCATGGCTCTCACGCTCGACGATATCGGCGGCTCGACCTTCCGGGCCGATCTCGGCTCTTTCCATCATGAGAACCAGTATACGAGGTTGTTTCGATCATGACTTCTCACACGGGACCCCTGCGGGTCGGCATCGGCGGACCGGTCGGGTCTGGCAAGACGGCCCTGATGGAGGCGCTCTGCAAGACCTTCCGCGAGCGCTATGACATCTGCGCCATCACCAACGACATCTACACCAAGGAGGATGCTCGGCTCCTGACGGTTGCCGGCGCACTGCCGGTGGAGCGCATCATGGGCGTGGAGACGGGAGGATGCCCACATACGGCGATCCGCGAGGATGCGTCAATCAACCTTGCCGCCATCGCCACCATGCGCAAGCGCTTCCCGGCCCTCGACATCGTGCTGGTGGAATCCGGCGGCGACAACCTGGCGGCCACGTTCTCGCCCGAGCTCGCTGATCTGACGGTCTACGTCATCGACGTCGCCGGGGGAGAGAAGATCCCGCGCAAAGGCGGTCCCGGCATCACGCGCTCGGATCTCCTGGTGGTCAATAAGATCGATTTGGCGCCCCATGTCGGGGCAGACCTTTCGATCATGGAGGAGGACACGAAGCGCATGCGCGGCCAGCGTCCATACGTGTTCAGCAACATCCGCGACGGCGTAGGCGTCGACGCCATCGCGGCATTCATCGAGCGGGCCGGCGGTCTGTCGGCCGCGGCCTAATAGGGGATCTTCAAAATGTTCAAACGCTCGGTTCTTGCCACGCTGTTCATCGCGGCAGCCATGCCGGCTTTGGCCCACACGGGTCATGCTTCTGCATCGGGCTTCCTGTCCGGATTC
The DNA here is from genome assembly GCF_018069605.1 of Microvirga sp. HBU67558. Classification (NCBI taxonomy): domain Bacteria; kingdom Pseudomonadati; phylum Pseudomonadota; class Alphaproteobacteria; order Hyphomicrobiales; family Methylobacteriaceae; genus Microvirga; species Microvirga sp. HBU67558. Next base: position 57,425 of record NZ_JAGPUP010000557.1, read on the forward strand.
TCGCATCCGCTGGGCGGGATCGACCATGTGCTGGCCATGGTGAGCGTCGGCCTCTTCGCGGCCCTGCTCGGAGGACAGGCCGTGTGGGCGTTGCCGACGAGCTTCGTCGCCATGATGCTGGCGGGCGGAGTCTTAGGCCTGATCGGCATCGCGGTTCCAGCCGTCGAATCCGGCATCGCCCTGTCCGTGGTCGTGCTGGGCGCCGTCGTCACATGGGGGCGGCGATGGCCGGTCCAGGCTGCGGCCGCCCTCGTCGGCGCCTTTGCGGTGTTCCATGGCCATGCTCACGGGATGGAGATCCCGTCCGGGGCCAGCGTCGTGCTCTACAGCCTCGGCTTCACCCTGGCGACCGTCCTGCTGCTTGGAGCCGGCATGATGTTCGCAACGATCACAGCCCGTCAGATGCATGTTAGCCGATTGGCCGGCGCTGCGGTTGCGGTCGCAGGCTTTGTTCTCCTGATTGGATAGAATACGCAAGTTTGGGCTCAGGCGCTGTTCTGAACCGACCCGTTGAAACGAAGGCGTGATCGCACCATCCAGGTCCTTGGCTGAAGGCGTCAGCCAAGGACCTGTCGCATGGGGCTCACGCCGCGTCAGCGCTTGCCGCCGCCACTGCCACGTCCACCATTGCCGCCGCCATTCCCGGCAGGGCCGTCCTGATCGGTGCCGTCGCCGTTGTTGGAGCGGCCCGGATTGGACGAGTCGTTGCCGTCGTCGTCGTTCCCGTGGCCATTGTTGCCGTGGCCGCCGTTTCCGCGATTGTCACGTCCGGCGCGACCGTCGTGATCGGTCCCGCCGCCATTGTTGGAGCGGTCCGGATTCGAGGAACCGTTGCCGTGGCTGCCGACGCCGACATCAGCGTTCCCGCCTGCGCCGCCGCCGACGGACGAGCCAGCCGACCCACTCGCATTGCCACTGCTACGACCAGTGCCGGGGCTGGCCGTGCCGGGAGTGCCGCTGTCTGCCACAGCCCCGCCACGGCCCGGGCTCGCGCCGGCTCCGGCAGCACCCGTGTTGCCTGCACCATTTGTGCCGCTGCCAATCGTGCCGGAAGCACCGCGATCAGAGCCGGGAATAGCGGCAGGACCGCTGCCGATGGATCCGGTTACGGCATCGGACCGGTCCCCATCCACCGGGCGGTCCAACTGGCGCATCGCTTGAGGTCGAACGGCGCAGCGACAGGTTTCCTGACCGTGTATGATATGGAGCCGGCGGTTTCGGTACAGCGAGGCATCGGCAACGGCCGGCACGCATTGCCGGCCGGCTCCGACGCTCTGGGCATCGGACGGCGTTGCCAGGACGAGGAGGAGGGTGGTGCTGGACAAAGCAAGAGCGCATGAACGCTTCATAGGGTTCACCTGCATAGAACGAGTTTCGGTGATGAGCCGCATCGCGGCGGCCCGCTTGGCTAGAAGACGCGAATCACGAAATAACGTTCCGTTCTTTCAGCAGAATGATGTTCTTTTCGAAATGGGAGGTTCGTCGACACTTGAGACGGCTGAGCTAGGCAGCAGTGCTCAATGTGCGATACGGCTTAGTTTGATCAAGCTTGAACGGGACATTCTGCTCCGTAGGCCTCAGCCATGCCGCGGATCTCGGTGAGCTTCGACCTGAAAGCCGACCAGTCGTCCGCCGCGGCAATCGGCGCCCAGTGCGCCTCGACCTCATCGATCAGCATGGTGCAGGGCGTGGGACGGGCAAAATAGGGATGGTCGAGCCGCAGTCCCGGTGCCGGGTCGAAGGTGCCGAGCGCCGTGCGTACGGGCTCGAAGGAGGTCTGTGCGTAGAAGTTCGCGGACGGGCTTGCGGCGGCCCGCTCCGCACTTGCACGACCGCCGTGCCAATCGAAGAAGGTCTGCTCGAAGGGCGCCTTGGTCTCATGGAGAAAGGTCCACAACGCCTTGGCCAAGGCTCCATCCTGCTCGAAGCCTTTCGATTGGAGCCCGAGGCGCCGCATGACGGCACCGGTGAACTCCCGGTGCAGGGCGGGCTCGAAGGCGCCCAGCGCCTGCTCGAGGCTGCTCTGCTCGGCGAGCGGAAGCAGGCATTCCGCGAGGCGGAACAGGTTCCACAGCAGCGTGTCGGGCTGGCGCCCGAAGGCATAGAGACCGGTCTCGTCGAAGTAAGCGGCCGTGAAGCCGGGTTCATAGACGGGGAGGAAACGCCACGGACCATAATCGAAGCTTTCGCCCGTGACGTTGATGTTGTCGGTGTTGAGAACGCCGTGCACGAAACCGGCCGCCATCCACTGCGCTCCCATGCGGGCCACGCGCCGGCAGACCTCTTCCAGGAACGCCGATGCACGACCGGCTTCCTCGTCGCGCCATGCTTGCGGCATATAGGTCCGGATCGTGTAGTCGAGGAGCTTGCGGAGATTGGCGGTGTCGTCCAGGTACAGCAGCCGCTGGAACGTTCCGATGCGGATATGGGAATGGCTGAGGCGCACGAGAACCGACGAGCGTGTGGGTGAAGGTTCGTCGCCGCGCTCCAGTTCCTCGCCCGTTTCCACCAAGCTGAAGGTTTTCGAGGTCTCGACGCCGAGCGCCTCTAGCATTTCGGTCGCCAGCACTTCGCGCACGCCGCCCTTCAGGGTCAGGCGGCCATCCGCATGGCGCGACCACGGGGTCTGACCGCTGCCTTTCGTGCCGAGGTCGAGGAGCCTGCCATCCTGCCCGTCGTGGAACTGTGCGAAGAGGAACCCGCGTCCGTCGCCCAGATGCGGATTGTAGGTCCGGAATTGGTGTCCGTGGTAGCGCAGGGCAAGCGGCTGTTGCAAGCTGCCGGGAAGCGGCTCGAAGCGCCCGAAATGGTCGAGCCACTCTTCGTCAGCGAGCGATCCGAGCCCGACCCGCTCGGCCCAGCGCTGGTTGCGATAGCGCAGAACATGCTGCGGGAACCGCGCCGGCTGAACGATGTCGTAGAAGTCCGGACCGAGTTCCTGATGGAGCGTCGAGGCGCGGTATGCGGCGGAGGGCGGCATGCATCGTATCCCATGAACCTGTGTTCAATCCCACGGCGCTCGAAATGTTCAGATGTTCCGAGCGAGTTCAAGCGGGTGATCCGGCGAACGGCGATCGCAGCCCTAGGACAACCGCCTGACAGGATGCCGATCATCTCAGAAATCGGCAGTACAATATTACGATCCGTTGCGCTGTCCCGCTTTCGGAAGCCCGTGCGCAAAAATAATGCACAGGTTCGCGAGGGCGAAAAGCTTCGCATTTTCCTCACGTTCCGCCTTGTTTTTCATCTGCCCAGCTGGAGCCGTTTCGACAATCTGTGCGTTTGTCTCTTGGCTCCCAACGAGAGGTCCCTTAGGATTCTTTCAACAAAGCAGACGGGAGGAAGGTTTATGGCATACAAGGATGTGCTGAGCCTTTGCGGCCGAATTGGCCTGATCGTAGCTGCGTTCGCGTTCGTCGCTGGAATTATTGCAGGTCCCCTCCTTGAGAGAGTGTGGTCGTCCCGCCTGACGGTCACCCAGAACAGCGGTGCGCCGGTCCCGGCACCACCCAAGGTCCCTGTCGAATCGCAGGCGGGGCAACCGGGCTAACAACTTTTTAGAGGTCTCTGGGCCATACCCCATCGTCGCCGGTCCCGGCGCGAATGCGGCTCCTTTTCGGATAAGGATGCGATGAGCAGCGAGACACTTTTGCGGCAGGAGATCCGTGACTCTCTCGGGTACGTCCGCAGCATGATCGATCATTATTCGGGACTCTACACGGGTGAGAATCTTACCCAGGACGTGCTCCGATTTTGCGACGAATTGGCGAGGTCTACAGCCCCGAATCCCCGTCTGAGGGAAGCGCGTCGCGTCGTTGAGGAACGGTGCCGTCAGCTGGCTCATGCGACGGACCGGTTTTCGCCGCGCGATCCGGCTTGGATTGCGGCCGTGCGGGCACAGGCCGTCGCCGCGATCGACGTGTTCCAGGATGCCGCCTTCGAGTCGCACAAGGCCCGCGCAGTCGTTCCATCATCCGGACGGCTGCTGCGCCGGAAAAGCCTCTAGCCAAGGCGCATCAGAGACGCTTGGGCTTGATGGACGCCGTCGCGGGCACATCGACGATCTGAGGCTCCAGAACGGGATCGCTCTTCGCCATGTCGAGTCCATAGACGTCGTCTCGGAAATGCACGGCGCCGTCTGCCGTCGCATAGCCGGTCAGATAGATCCAGGCGACGGGAACCGGCTTCTCGAGCCGGATGTCCTGACGGGTCGTGTTCGATATGGCCGTATTGATCGCGTCCCTTGTCCACCCGCCAGCCTGACCGTTTGTGCCGCGCAAGAGCCACTCGGCGAAATCGGCGACTTCGGCCACGCGGACGCAGCCTGAGGAATGGAAGCGGGCATCCTGCGCGAAGAGCTGCTTCTTGGGCGTGTCATGCATGTAGACGGCATGCTTGTTGGGCATGTCGATGCGGATCTGCCCGAGCGAGTTGATCGCGCCGGGATCCTGGCGGAGCGTATAGTTCACCGCATTGTCCGTCGACCAGTCGAGGGTCTTGGGGTCGACTTCCTGGCCCTTCGCATCGAGAATGCGGATCTTCATCTTCTCCAGATATCCGGGATCCTTCCGAACGTGGGGGATGATGTCCTTCTTGATCAGGGAGACCGGCACGGTCCATGTCGGATTGACGTTGACGGCCGTCACGCGGGTCTCGACGGTCGGCGAGGGACGGTCGACCTTTCCGGCGATGGCCACGTAGCGCCGGGCGACCTGTCCGCGCTCCACGGCTTCGACGGCGGCCGATGGAATGTTCACTACGACGTAGCGGTCGCCGAACGAAAACGTGGATCCCGCGAGCCTTTGTGCGGAGGCGGTCAGCTGGCGGTGCCGCACGAGCGCCGGGACGTTCAGCGCATCCAAGGTCCGTGCCCGGACCGCTCCGGATTCCGGTAGGCCGTGACGGGCCTGGAAGCGCTTCACCGCCCCGGTCAGATCGGAGTCGAAGATCGCGCCCGAACTCAGATCGGCCGGAAGATCGCCCTCCGCGGCGAGCCGCTGCCGCAGGGTCGCGACGAGCGGGCCCTTGTCGCCCGCCTTGAGAACCGTGCCCGCAGGCAGATTTGGCCACCCTCCCGCTTCGGCGATGCGCTTGTAGGTCCAAGCCGCTCGCATCGTATTGATGAACGTGCTCCCGTCCAGGGTCGGACGGGGATCCTGCGAGATCGAGATCACCGGCGTGGGCACGGTCTTCTCCGCGGGCTTGACCGGTGCCGCAGGTGCTGCTTTCGGCCGCAGATCGGTTCCTGCCACGGGAGGAGCCGGGTTGCTTTGCGATGCCTGAATTGGACCGGAAGGGTTTGGATTTTCAGCGGCCGCAAAGGCATCCGCATGGCTCCCGAAGGTGGAGCACGAGAGCAGAGCCAGTCCAAGGCAGAGACGTTTTGCATTCCCATAGGTCATGTTCCGACTATGGACAAGGATGGTTTACAAAATGCTGTCGGGGCCACTCGCCGGAGGCGTGCCTGCAACTGGGACGGCGCCTGAACGTTGTCTTCGGTCCCGAGCCCCGTCACATGAGTGCCCCATGCGTGCCAAGCCTGCCCCCTCTGAGGACATCAGGCGGATCGACCTTACCTTGCCATCTCTCCTCGGACTCCATGCCGTCCGCCTGCTCGAGCAGGTCAGGGAGGCCGGGCCGGCGGGAGCGATCTATGTCGCAGGTGGGGAGCGCTGGGCCGAGCTGTTGGTGCAGGCCATGAGGGGCCTGGCTCCCGATCTCGACATCGATCTCTTGCCGCCCTGGGATTGTCTCCCCTACGACCGCGCTTCGCCTTCGCGCGAAATCATGGGTCGGCGCATGGCCGTGCTCCGGCGCATGAGCGGATCGAGCACGAAGCCACGTCTCCTGGTGACGAGTGCGGCCGCCGCCCTTCAGCGCGTGCCGCAGCGCGGCATCGTGGATGAGGCCGCCTTCGGCCTCACGGCCGGCGAGGAGCTGTCGTCGGACGCCCTCAAGGACTATCTTCATCGCGCCGGCTACATCCTCGACGAGCGCGTGGACGAGCCGGGCGAGGCGGCTTTCCGAGGACAGGTGATCGATCTGTTCCCGGCCGACCGCTCCTCGCCGTACCGGATCGAGCACGACGGACAAAGCGTCGTGGCCATCCGCTCCTATGATCCGATTTCCCAACTCACCGAAACGGAGGTCGGCCATCTCATGATCGGGCCCGCTTCCGAACTCGTGCTGCCGCAGACAGAGGGGAGCGATCCATCCGTCGAGCGTTTCGACGGGATCGAGCATCTCCTGCCGGAATATTGCCCGCATCTGGAGACGGTCTTCGACTACTGGCCGGATGCGACCGTCATCGTGGACGGAAAGGCCGAGGAGAGGCGACCGCTCGTGATGGAGCAGGTCGCCGATGCTTACGACAATCGGACGAGCATGCGTGGACAGGGAGGCGCCAAAGGATCGGCTGTCTCGCCTGAACGACTTTTTGTCCAGGACGACGAATGGGCGGACCTGCTGTCGCGGCGACGGGTCACGTACATTCATGCCGCATCCGAGGACGATACGCGGCGGGTCGCGGTGCCGAACTTCGCGATCGCGTCGCGGCCCTCCAAGGATCTGGCCGACTTCATGCGTGCGCAGATGGATGCCGGTCGCAAGATCATTCTTGCTGCGGCCGCACGTTCGGATCTTGGCCGGATCAAGCGCCGTGTTCAATCCATCGGACGTGCCGAGGCTGCCGAGAGTTGGGACGATGTCGTCGACGGACCTCCCGCGGGATGGTTCGCCCTGCAGGTCGAGATCAGGAAGGGCTTCATCGATGAGCGCGACGACATCGTGCTGATCACGGCCGGCGATATCCTGGGCAGCCGCATCAGCAGCGGGATCGAGAGAGACGCCAGCACCACGGCTTCGAGCCTCATGGACAACGGTTTTCAGATCGGCGACGCCGTCATCCACATCGATCATGGCATGGGAGTGCTCGAGGGGATGGAAACCATTCCGGCCGGCGATGCCGGCATGAGCGACGCCGTCAGACTGAAATACGCGGCCGACACGACGCTCCTGATGCCGGCAAAGGAGATGGATCGCATCTGGCGCTATGGCACAATGGCGGATTCGATCTCCCTGGACAAGCTGAACAGCGATGCATGGTCGCGCAGACGCGAGACGATCGAAGCGGAGATTAAGGAAACGGCCGAACGGATCATGGGGCTGGTCGACGCCCGCAAGGGTATGAAACTGGAGCCGCTCGTGCCACCAAGCCGTGATTATGAACGGTTTGTCGCCCGCTTTCCATTCTCAGAGACAGCCGATCAGGTCCGCGCTATCGAGGAAGTTCTCGAAGATCTGTCATCGGGTCGGCCGATGGACCGCCTGGTCTGCGGTGATGTCGGTTTCGGCAAGACAGAGGTCGCCCTGCGCGCCGCCGCGGCCGTTGCGCTCGCCGGTAAGCAGGTCGCCGTTGTCGCGCCCACGACCGTGCTTGCACGCCAGCATGTGCGCAGCTTCCAAAAGCGCTTTGCCGGCCTGGGGATCGAGGTCGCCCATCTCTCCCGCCTCGTGGCACCGGCCGAGGCCCGGGCTGTGAAGAAGGGATTGGCGGATGGATCGATCCGCGTCGTCATCGGCACTCATGCGCTTGCTGCGAAAGGTGTCACTTTCAAGGACCTCGGCCTTGTGATCATCGACGAGGAGCAGCGTTTCGGCGCAGCCCAGAAGGCGAAACTCAGAACGCTCGCGGCAGACGGGCACGTACTCACCCTGACGGCCACGCCGATACCCCGGACGTTGCAATCCGCCTTGGTCGGCTTGCAGGAACTGAGCATCATCGCGACACCTCCCGCGCGTCGGCAACCGATCCGCACATTCCTCACCCCGTTCGATCCCGCTAGCGTCCGGGAAGCCCTCATGCGCGAGCGCCGCCGCCGTGGCCAGAGCTTCGTCGTCTGCTCCCGGGTCGAGGACATCGATCCGATGTGCGAGCGGCTGACGAAGCTCGTTCCCGAACTGCAGATCATGGTTGCCCATGGACAGATGAATCCGTCTGAGACGGATGACGTGATGGTCAGGTTCGCCGATGGCGAGGGCGACGTCCTTCTCGCCACCAACATCATCGAAAGCGGCCTGGATGTTCCCCGCGCCAATACGATGCTGGTGTGGCGCGCGGACCGCTTCGGCCTGGCGCAGCTCCATCAGCTCCGCGGTCGCGTCGGGCGAGGGCGCATCAGGGGCGTGGCCTATCTGCTGACCGAGCCTGGTGAGGATCTTCCGAAAGCGACGGAGAAGCGATTGCGGACCCTGACTGCCCTCGATCGCCTCGGGGCGGGATTCGCCATCAGCGCGCAGGATCTCGACCAGCGCGGAGCCGGAGCGCTTCTCGGCGAGGAGCAGTCGGGTCACGTCAAGCTCATCGGCACCGATCTCTACCAGCACATGCTCAAACACGCTCTGCGCGGCGAGACCTTGAACGACGACTGGACGCCTGAATTGAACATCGGAATGACCGGCACGGTTCCCGACGAATACGTGAACGATCCCGAGATGAGGATCAGTCTCTATGCACGTCTTGCGCGTCTCGACTCATCGGATACGATCGACGAGATCGAAGCGGAGATCGAGGACAGGTTCGGTCCCATCCCCGATCCGGTCGAGAGCCTCCTGAGGCTGGCGAACATCCGGCAGCTCTGCCGGCGCATGGGGATCGCCCGCATCGATGCGGGACCTCAGGCGATTGCATTGACGTTTCGGCCCGGCTCGTCGCAGAAGCCTTCCCTGCAGAGAGCGATCGACGAGTCTCGAGGGACGCTGCACTGGAGCAAGGAACGCCTCATCTTGTCGGCGTCGAGCGAGTATACGGACGAGCGTCACAAGCGGATTCTGGATCTCCTCGACACCATTGAAGAATGAATGATCTTCTGCAATCCCGGAACGCCGAGACGGCGATGCCGTGAACGGATCCGGCCCGGCCGACTTTATAATGAAGACAGTCTCGAACGTGAGGAAGCTATGACGTCCGAAGAAATCAGCGAGCTCAATGCTGCACGCGAAAACCTCGTGAAGCGGCGCAGGGAGATGGCGCGTCAGATCTCCGAGGCGCCGCTGCCCTCCATCGAGATGGCCGAGGAACTCACGAAAATCCTCGTCGCCATCGAGGCTCTGGATCGGGCGCTCAACGAGGCGGGCCACCCCTACATGAGCCAGGGTGTGGTCGAGCAGTTGAGGGCGGACACATAGCGTCTAAAGCTTCACCCTTCCAACGACGTCGAATCCGGCGCCGGGCTTCGGCCTGAGGACGAGCATTTCTCCCTCGCCGGGAAAGATCCCGGTGAGGGCTGTGATGTTGACCTGATGCGTGACGAGCACCAGGACGCCATTGGAGCGCCATTCCTGGACGGTGCGACGCACGGCCCGAGTCCTTGCCGGCTCTTGGTCCTGTCCCGCGAAAAACGAATCCAGCGGCTGGAAAGGCTCCGCCAGGGTACCGAAAGCCAGGCGGGCGGTATCGAGCGCTCGGCACCAGCGGCTCGAGAGAACCCGCTCGACAGGAACCTGCTGTGACCGGAACGCCGCACCGATCGCCTGTGCCTGGGCGCGCCCCTCTGCCGAGAGATTGCGCTGGGTCGTGCAATCCTCAAGCCGGAAGTTGGGCGGGTCACCGGTTCCCGGCGCGCGAGCGTGTCGAAAGAGCGCGATAGTGCCGCCTTGCCGCAGTGCCTGCCAGACGTCCTCCGACGCCCGAAGCGCCTGCGGCCAAGCCATCGCGAGAAGAAAAAGAAATGCCAGCGCGACAGGCATGCGTCACCAGCCGATCCGTGTCAGCCTCACTGAGAAACGCAACGTCGGACGTCGGTGCGGGTTCCTGTTTCCACCGGCAGGTCGATCAAGCGTCGGTTGCAAGCTCCAGGAGCAGATCCACGAGCGGGTCGCCTGGGTTGGCGAGCCCGGCGATGACGTCGAAATGGTTTGCGCCCGGCACCTCGTGATAATGGGTCGCAACGCCCGCTTTACTCCAGCGATCCACGATGGCGCGGGACTGGCGCAGGAACTCGCCGCTTTCTGCCCCGCCGACCACCGCGATGAGACGGCCGCCCGCGGGCGGGTCCCATTCCAATGGGCTCAGGCGGTGCGCTTCCTCGACACTCAGCCCGAGCGCCCTGTTGATCGACGTCGGGACCAACGGCGGCAGGTCGAACAGACCGGAAATGGGCATCGCGGCCCGGACCGGGAACCGGAGCCCGCCGGAGCGCGCCATGAGGCACGCCGTCAGGTGCCCTCCGGCGGAATGGCCGCTGACGACGAGAGGGCGCCCTGTGCGCCGCATGACGAAATCGGCCGCGGCCTCGATCTCGGACACGATCTCGGCGAGGCTTGCGGCTGGCGCGAGGGTGTAGCTCGGGATCGCGACCGTCAGCCCGCGTTCGTTGGCTCCGCGCGCCAGGTGGCTCGATGTGGTTCTGTCGAGCGCCTGCCAGTAGCCGCCATGAATGTACAGAACGACCGGCCCTCCCGCGTCCCCGCCCGGTGGGTGGAAGAAGTCGAGACGGTGGCGAGCCCCGGGGCCGTAGGCGAGATCGAGCTCGCAATGGGCGCTGTCGCGATAGGCCGCCGAATCCCGCTGCCAGCCGGCGATGTGGACGGGGTGCTCGGGAACGCGCGCCCGGTTGTTGTACTCGGCTTCGAGGTCGAGATCGTCGGCCGCCATGAATGGGTCCTCAAACGTGGAGATACCGGTCCTTGAGGCTCGGATCGGTCATGAGCTCATCGCTCGTTCCGGTCCAGACCGAGCGGCCCTTCTCGATGATCACGTGGCGGTCGGCGAAGCTCGCCAGGGCGCCGATGTTCTTGTCGATCACCAGGATCGACTGGCGTTCGCCCTTGAGGCGCTTGAGGCACGTCCAGATCTCGGCGCGGATCAAAGGCGCGAGCCCTTCGGTGGCTTCGTCGAGAATGAGCAGCTTGGGGTTCGTCATGAGCGCTCGGCCGACGGCCAGCATCTGCTGCTCGCCGCCGGAGAGCTGCGTGCCCAGATTGCTCCGGCGCTCCTTCAGGCGCGGGAAGAGATCATACACCGCATCGAGGGTCCATCGCCGCTCACCGCGCCGGGCTGACGCGGTTGCAACGAGGTTCTCCTCCACCGTGAGTGTCGGAAAGATCTGCCGACCCTCCGGCACAAGGCCGATGCCGGTCTTCGCGATGCGATAGGGCGCGAGGCCCGTTACCGCAGCGCCGTCGAAGTGCACCTCGCCGCCCCGGGGGCGGAGCAGGCCCATGATGGACCGGATGGTGGTGGTCTTGCCCATGCCGTTGCGGCCGAGAAGCGTCACCACCTCGCCGGCCTTCACCTCGAGAGAAATGTCGAAGAGCACCTGCGCGGCGCCGTAGGACGCCTGAAGCTGTCGGACGGAGAGCATCAGACCATCTCCTCCTCACCGAGATAGGCCGCTCGAACCTCAGGATTCGCCCTGATCCGCTCCGGCGTGTCGGTGGCGATCACACGGCCGTAGACGAGCACGGAGACGCGGTCGGCCAGGGAGAAGACCGCATCCATGTCGTGCTCGATCAGCACGATGGTGAGGCGGCTCTTCAGGCGGCGCAGGGTCTCGACCACGCGCTGGGATTCATCATGGCCCGTACCGGCGAGCGGCTCGTCGAGGAGCAGCAGCCTCGGCTCGGTGGCGAGCCCGATGGCGAGTTCAAGCTGGCGCTTCTCGCCATGGGACAACAGGCCCGCGGGAATGTGAGCGCGAGCGGCCAGCCCGACCTGAGCGAGACAATCCATGGCAGGTTCGTTCAAGGCCTTCTCCTGCGACGCGTTGCCGAAGAAGCGGAAGCTTGATCCGACGCGCGCCTGAACGGCCAACGCCACATTCTCGAGAGCGGAGAAGCCCGGCAGGATCGACGTGATCTGGAATGAGCGCGCGAGCCCGCGCCCGACCCGCTGCGGCATCGAAAGACCCGTTACGTCCTCGCCGGCGAACAGAACGGATCCGGAATCGGATGACAACGTTCCCGTAATTTGATGGATCAGCGTCGTCTTGCCCGCGCCGTTGGGCCCGATGATGGCATGCAGCTCGCCGGGCTGAACGGAGAGGCTGACGTCGTCCGTGACGACGAGAGCGCCATAGGCTTTGCGAAGGTGGCGCATTTCGAGCAGGGGATCAGCCATGGCGAGGCCTCCGCAGCAGGCCCATGATCCCGCCTCTGGCGAACAGCACGATCAGGATGAGAAGGGGACCGAAGACCATCTTCCAGTTCTCGGCGAGATGAGCGCGCGCCTCTTCGCTCAGGAAGAAGCTGAGACCATGCAGGAGTTCCGGCAGGAATTCCTCCAGCAGCAGGAACGCGGCCGCACCGACGATGGCGCCATGCAGGGAGCCGAGACCGCCGAGCACGACCATGAAGATCAGTTCGCCGGAGCGCTGCCACGTCATGAAGGCGGGGCTGACGAACTCCGCCTGGTTCGCCAAGAGGCAGCCGGCGAGCCCCGCCAGCATGCCGCTGATCACATAGGCCATGAGCTGAAACCGGAAGGGCTGAAAGCCGATCGCTTCCATGCGCACGGCATTCTCCCGCGTGCCGCGCAGGACGCGGCCGAACCGCGACGCGACGACCGAGCGCGAGAACGCATAGGCGCCGAGAAGGCAGAGCAGGCACACCCAGTAGAAGGCGAAATCGCTCTCCAAGATGCTCGACCCGGCCAAGAGGCTGCGTGACGACAGGGTCATGCCGTCGTCGCCGCCGTAAGCTGCCAGCGACGTGGCGAGGAAGTACAGCATCTGCCCGAAGGCCAGGGTGATCATGATGAAATAGACACCCTTGGTCCTCAGCGAAATCGCCCCTGTGACCAGGGCGAAGAGCGCGGAGGCCGCAAGCGCGACGGGAACCTGCACGAGGGCATCCTCAATGCCGTGGCTGGCGAGGATCCCGACCGCATAGCCGCCGATGCCGAGGAAGGCCGCGTGGCCGAAGCTCACGAGCGCCCCGTACCCGAGGATGAGGTCGAGCGCCATGGCGGCGATGCCGAAGATCATCACGCGCGTGAGCAGAGACAGGACATAGCCCTCTGCCCCGGACGCCATGGCCAGCAGCGGCGCGGCCGCGAAGGCGGCAAAGAGCAGGATGGGAACGATCTCGAGCCGTGGCCTGAGGGACGGCATGGGAGCGGCGTGCGTTTCGGCGAGTTCGGTCATGGACGCACCCTAGCGCTTCACGGGAAACAGGCCGGACGGGCGGAAGAACAGCACCGCAGCCATGAAGATGTAGATCAGCATCGGGGCGATGGCCCGGCCGGTCTGGCTTGCGGCCGCGGGATCGAGCACGAGGCGCAGCAGGTTCGGGGCGAAGCTGCGCCCGACCGTATCCACCAGGCCGATCAGGAGGGCTGCGAGGAACGCACCGCGGATCGACCCGATTCCGCCGATCACGATGACCACGAAGGCGAGGATCAGAATGTTGTCGCCCATGCCAGGCTCGACCGACAGGATCGGCGCCACCATCGCGCCGGCAAAGCCCGCCAGCATGGCGCCGAAGCCGAACACGATCATGAACAGCCGCTGGATGTTGATGCCCAGCGCCGACACCATGGCGGCATTGCTGGCGCCGGCGCGCACGAGCATGCCGACCCGCGTGTGGTTGACGAGGGCGTAGAGCAGGGCCGCGACCACGAGGCCTGCTGCGATGATCGCGAGGCGATAGACAGGATAGAGAAGGCCGCTCGCGATCTCGATGGAGCCGGACAAGAGTTCGGGAACGGGGACGCTCAGGGGGGCTGCGCCCCAGACGAACTTCACGCCCTGGTTCAGGAACAGGATCACCCCGAAGGTCGCGAGCACCTGGTCGAGATGATCGCGATCGTAGAGATGCCTGAAGACCAGCACTTCGAGCAGAAGGCCGAAGGCTAGCGCGGAGGGCAGGGCGAGGAGCAGCGCCCAGCCGAAGCTCCCGGTCCAGGCGCTAAACGCCGCCACCAGATAGGCGCCGACCATGTACTGCACGCCATGGGCGAGATTGATAAAGTCCATCACGCCGAACACCAGGGTCAGTCCGGCCGCGATGAGAAAGAGGATGAGGCCGAATTGGAGGCCGTTCAGAGCCTGGACGAAGAGAAGTGTTGCGTTCATCGGCACGTCACCGGCTAGTGGCCTGCATCGACCAAGCTCCGATCGGGCGCTTCCATGCGGAAGCACCGGGATAGTTTGCGTCAAAGACCAACGAGCGATCCGCTCCGCGAGGACGGACCGCTCGCTGTTGCGATGCGTGTCAGTTCGTGGCGGCACATTCCTTGGCATAGGCGTCGGTGTAGTCGTCGAACACCTTCTCGACGATCTCCGTCTCCAGCTTGCCGTCGGAACGCTTCGCGGCCTTGACGAGATAGAAGTCCTGGATCGGGAAGCCGTTCGCGCCGAACTTGAAGTCACCGCGCAGGGACTTGAACTCCGCCTTCTTGATGGCGGCGCGCAGCGCCTCCTTGTCGTCGGTCTTGCCGCCGGTCGCCTTGAGGGCGGAGTCGATCAGCAGGGCCGCGTCGTAGGAATGCATGGCGTAGGAGGCCGGCACCGTGTTGTAGGCGGCCTCGAAGGCTGCGACGAACTTCTTGTTCTCCGGGGTGTCCATGTTCGGAGCCCAGTTCGAGCCGCTCAGCATGCCGATGGCGGCATCCTGCTGCGCCGGCAGGTTGGTCTCGTCCACGGTGAAGGCGGAGAGGAACGGGATGCGGTCGGCAAGACCAGCCGCACGGTACTGCTTGACCAGGTTCACGCCCATGCCGCCCGGCATGAAGGTGAAGATCGCGTCCGGCTGCATGGAGGCGATCTTGGCAAGCTCTGACTGGAAGTCGAGGGTGTTCAGCGGGGTGTAGGATTCCTCGACGATCTCGCCCTTGTAGTGGCGCTTGAACCCGGCGAGCGCGTCCTTGCCGGCTTGGTAGTTCGGCGCGAGCAGGTAGACCTTCTTGTAGCCGCGGTCCTGTGCGACCTTGCCGAGAACCTCGTGGTTCTGGTCGTTCTGGTACGACGTGGCGAAGAAGTACGGGCTGCAGCTCTTGCCGGCGAGGTTCGAGGGGCCGGCATTCACGCTAATGTAGAAGGTCTTGGCGTCGACGATGGGCTTCTGCGTCGCGACCGCCACGTTGGAGAAGATCGGTCCGACCACGAAATCGACCTTGTCGCGCTCCAGAAGGCCCTTCACCTTGGTCACCGCCACGTCGGGCTTCAATTCGTCGTCGACGACGATCACCTCGACATCGCGACCGCCGAGCTTGCCGCCGAGGTCCTTCACCGCGAGCTGGAAGCCGTCGCGGGCGTGCTGGCCGAGCACGGCCGAAGGGCCGGACAGGGTCAGCAGCAGGCCGACCTTCAGCTTCTCCTGCGCCATGGCCGGCACCGCCGCCAATCCGACGGCGGCTGCGAGGCCAAGGGTTTTGATCGTCACGTTCATCATTGTCTCCCGAGTGGCTGTTCCCTGCGCACATTTGCTGTGCTGCGTGATTGTTTCCGGCGGGACGCGAGGCGTCTCGACGGACAAGGCGGCGCTACTCTGCCGCAAATCGTTTCTGCCGAACACTCCCTTTGTCGGAGCTCTTCCCCCGGCATCCCCAGTCTTTGCCCAATCTTTGGGATTGCCAAGGATTGTTTTAAGATTAAAATATTTCTCCGGTTCTTCAAGCGGATTATTTCGCACACGAAGGCAGGCGGAATGACGAGCGCGTGATTGGCCGCGGACGGGCAGCGACACGGGGTTCGCCATGCAGCGCGATCCCCCGGCGTGCCGCCTGGGCCTGGCCAAGCTGAACGCGCCGCGTCCTCCCGGCTCACAATAAGACAGAGGAGCGGACGATGGCCGACACGGCGCATGTGGATACCTTCGCGAGGGACAATCTTCCGCCTCGGGACCAGTGGCCGGAATTCCGGTTCTCCCGGCCGGAGCTCCAATATCCCGAGCGCCTGAACTGCGCCGTCGCGTTTCTCGATCGGTGGGTCGAGGAGGGCCGGGGGGACGAACCCTGTCTGATCTGCCCGACCGAGACCCTGACCTACCGGGCACTGCAGGAGCGAGTGAACCGCATCTGCAACGTCCTGGTCCACCGGCTCGGCTTCGTGGCCGGCAACCGCGTCCTGCTGCGGTCCGCCAACAATCCGATGATGGTGGCCGCCTATATGGCGGTCCTGAAGGCCGGCGGCATCGTGGTGGCCACCATGCCGCTCCTGCGCGCCAAGGAAATCGCTTATCCGCTGAAAAAGGCGAAGATCACCATCGCATTCTGCGACCATCGGCTGGCGGACGAGATGGAGCGAGCCCGGACGCTGGCCCCGGATCTGCAGCACGTGGTGTACTGGGGCTCGGGACAATCCGACAGTCTCGAAGCCCTGATGGCGGAGGTGTCGCCGGAATTCGAAGCGGTCGATACGGCGGCGGACGACGTCTGCCTGATCGGGTTCACCTCCGGCACGACGGGCGAGCCCAAGGGCACCATGCATTTCCACCGGGACATGCTGGCGATCTGCGACGGCTATGCTGGGAACGTTCTGCGGCCGGAGGCGAGCGACCGCTTCATCGGCTCACCGCCGCTTGCCTTCACCTTCGGGCTCGGCGGGATCGTGCTGTTCCCCATGCGGGTCGGCGCCTCCACCGTGCTGCTGGAGAAGGCGGGTCCCGACGATCTTCTGCCCGCCATCATGCAGTACCGGGCGACCATCTGCTTCACGGCGCCGACCGCGTATCGCGCCATGCTGTCGAAGCTCGAGGGCTACGACATCTCGTCCCTGCGCAAATGCGTCTCGGCCGGCGAGCCGCTGCCGAAGGGCACGTTCGAGGCTTGGAAGGCCGCCACGAACATCCGGCTCATGGACGGGATCGGCGCGACGGAAATGCTGCACATCTTCATCGCCGCCACCGAGGACGAGATCCGCCCCGGCGCGACCGGCAAGCCGGTCCCGGGCTACGAGGCGAAGGTGATCGACGAAGAAGGGCGCGACCTGCCGCCCGGCAGCATCGGCCGTCTGGCGGTGCGCGGGCCGACCGGGTGCCGCTATCTCGCCGACGATCGGCAGGGCAAATACGTGCTGGACGGCTGGAACGTCACCGGTGACACCTACCTCATGGATGAGGATGGGTACTTCTGGTACCAGGCCCGCTCCGACGACATGATCATCTCGGCCGGCTACAACATCGCCGGCCCGGAGGTCGAGGCCGCGCTCCTCACCCATCCGGCCGTGGCGGAATGCGGCGTGGTGGGAGCGCCCGACGACGGGCGCGGCACTGTGGTCAAGGCCTATGTGGTTCTGCGCCCCGGCCAGACGCCCGGGCCCGATCTGACGAAGGTGCTCCAGGATCACGTGAAGGCCGAGATCGCGCCCTACAAGTACCCGCGACTCATCGAGTTCGTGGACGCCCTCCCGCGCACCCAGACCGGCAAGCTGCAGCGCTTCGCCCTGCGCCAGATCGCCCAGGAGGCCGACAAACACCAGGCGGCGATGAGCGCCTGACTGTCCCGCTTGCAGGATCCGGCGGAGGATCGGCGGCGGCAGGTTGATCCGCAATTATTTTAAGCTTAAAACAATAAGCGCAATCGTTGGGTAGGATTCTCATGAAGACGGCGATCATCGGCGGTGGCCCGGCGGGGCTCTATTTCGCGATCCTGCTGAAGAAGCTTCGGCCGGATTCCGACATCACGGTGTATGAGCGCAACCGCGCCGACGAGACGTTCGGCTTCGGAGTCGTGTTCTCCGACGCGACCCTGGACAATTTCGAGAAGTACGACCTACCCAGCTACCGGCGGATCGTGCGGGAATTCGCCTATTGGGACGACATCGCCATCCATTTCCGCGGCACCGTGCACCGGATCGGCGGCAACGGCTTCTGCGGCTGCTCGCGCCGCACGCTGCTCCTGATCCTGCAGGATCGCGCGGAGGAGCTCGGCGTGGACCTGCGCTACGAGGCCGACGTGGACGACGAGAGCCTGTTCGCCGACGCGGACCTCGTGGTCGTGGCGGACGGCATCAACAGCCGCTTCCGCGAGCGCTATGCGGGCCACTTCCAGCCGGAGGTGGACCTGCGGCCCAACAAGTTCACCTGGATGGGCTCGACGAAGCCGCTCGACGCCTTCACGTTCATCTTCCAGGAAACGGAGTGGGGGCCGTTCATCGCCCATGCTTACCAATATGAGGCGAATCGCTCGACCTGGGTGTTCGAGACCGATCCGGAGACTTTCGAGCGGGCCGGGCTGAAGGACAGGAGCGAGGCCGAGTCGGCCGCGCTCATGGAGAAGATCTTCGGCTGGTTCCTGGGCGGGCACCGCATTCTCACCAACCGGTCGATCTGGCGCAACTTCCCGATGATCCGCAGCAAGCGCTGGGTGATGGGCAACAAGGTGCTGCTCGGCGATGCCAAGGCGTCGGCGCATTTCTCGATCGGGTCGGGCACGAAGCTCGCCATGGAGGATGCGATCGCGCTCTACGAGGCCTTCCGCCGCGAGCCCGGCGTCGAGGGTGCGCTGTCCCTCTACGAGACCGGGCGTCGCGAGGAGGTCGAGAAGACGCAGCACGCGGCCGACGTGTCCCTGGTCTGGTTCGAGCACGTGGCGCGCTTCTGGGATTTCGACCCGGTGCAGTTCGCGTTCGGGGTGATGACCCGCGCCAAGGCGATCACCTACGACAACCTGCGCCTGCGCGCACCCGACTTCGTGGCGGCGGTCGACCGGACCTTCGCCAAGCAGGTGCGGCAGCAGGGCTTCGAGGTCTCGGTGGAGAGGCCGAACACCCCCATGTTCCAGCCCTTCCGCCTGCGCGAGATGATCGTTCCGAACCGGGTCGTGGTCTCGCCGATGGATATGTATTCGGCCAAGGACGGCGTGCCGGGGGATTTCCACCTCGTGCATTACGGCGCGCGCGCCACCGGCGGCGCGGGACTGGTCTTCACGGAAATGACCTGCGTGTCCCCGGAGGCGCGCATCACGCTCGGATGCACCGGCTTGTGGAACGACGAGCAGGAGGCCGCCTGGAAGCGGATCGTCGATTTCATTCACGCCAATTCCGGTGCGAAGTTCTGCCTCCAGCTCGGCCATTCCGGCCGCAAGGGTGCCACCAAGCTCATGTGGGAGGGCATCGACCGGCCGCTTGAGGAGGGCGCCTGGGACATCTGCTCGGCGTCTCCGATTCCCTATTTCGAGGACAGCAAGGTGCCGCGTGAGGCAACCCGCGCCGACATGGACCTCATCACGTCGCAGTTCGTCGAGGCCGCAAGGCGCGGCGAACGGGCCGGGTTCGACATGCTCGAGCTGCACTGCGCCCACGGCTACCTGCTGGCGAGCTTCCTGTCGCCGCTCACGAACCGGCGCACGGACGATTATGGCGGCTCTCTCGAGAACCGGCTGCGGTTTCCGCTCGAGGTGTTCGACGCCATGCGCGAGGTCTGGCCCGCGCACAAGCCCATGTCGGTGCGCATCTCGGCGACCGACTGGGCCGAGGGCGGCATCACGGGCGACGATGCGGTCGGGATCGCCCGTGCCTTCGCGGAGCACGGCGTTGATCTCGTCGACGTCTCGACGGGACAGACCGTCCGCCAGGCGCGGCCGATCTACGGGCGCATGTTCCAGACGCCGTTCTCCGATCAGGTGCGCAACGAGGCACGGGTCGCCACCATGTGCGTCGGCAACATCACGGCGGCCGATCAGGTGAACACGATCCTGGCCGCCGGCCGCGCGGATCTCGTCGCTCTCGGCCGGCCGCATCTCGTCGATCCGTTCTTCACCATGAAGGCCGCGGCCTGGTACGGCGCCAAGGACATCCATTGCCCACCGCAATATCTCGCCGGCAAGGACCAGATCTTCCGCAACTCCGTTCGCGACCGTCAGGATCTGGAAGAGCTCAAGGTGAAAGCGAAGCCCAAGACCCGGGCGGAGCTGAAGATGGAGGCCGGCGAGAAGCCTCTCGCGGCGGAGTGAGATGATCATGACTCCTCTCAAGGGGCGGCATGCCCTGGTGACCGGTGGCGGCCGCGGGATCGGCCGCGCCATCGCGGCATCGCTCGTGAAGGCCGGTGCGACGGTCACCGTCGTCGGAAGGTCTGCCGCGTCGCTCGAACAGGCGGCCGCGCTGGGCGACGCTCATGCGGCGACCGTGGCCGACGTGACGGATCTGCAGGCGGTTCAGCGCGCCGTGCAGGCCGCGGTCGACCGTCATGGTCCGGTCGATCTCATGATTGCCAATGCGGGTTCGGCCGCGTCCGCGCCGTTCCTGAAATCGGACCCCGACATGTTCCGGCGGATGCTTGACGTGAACCTGCTCGGCGTCACCACCATGGCGCAGGCTGTCCTCGGCTCTATGACGGAGCGCGGCTTCGGGCGCATCGTCGCGGTGGCGTCCACCGCGGGCCTCAAGGGCTATCCCTATGTGAGCGCCTATTGCGCCGCCAAGCACGCGGTCATCGGCTTCGTGCGTGCGCTTGCGCTCGAGACCGCGAAGACCGGCGTCACCGTCAATGCGGTCTGCCCGGGATTTACCGACACCGATCTGGTGGCCGAGAGCCTCGACCGGATCATGGCGAAAACCAACAGGACCCGCGACGAGGCGCTCGCCGAATTCGTGAAGCACAATCCGCAGGGTCGACTGATCGATCCCGCGGAGATCGCCGATGCGGTCGTCTGGCTGTGCGGCGAGAGCGCGCGCTCCGTGACCGGACAGGCGATCGTGGTGGCCGGGGGAGAACTGTGACGATGGACGACCAGGCCATTCCTCTCGACGCCGAGACCAAGGCCGTCGAGCAGCCCGAGGATCACCGGGAGGAGCTGCGCCTGTGGCTGCGGCTTCTCACCTGCTCAACCCTGATCGAGGGCGAGGTGCGCCGCCGCCTGCGCGAGCGCTTCGACGTCACGCTCCCCCGCTTCGACCTGATGGCGCAGCTCGACAAGGCTCCGGACGGCATGATGCTGTCCGATCTCTCGAAGCGCATGATGGTGTCGAACGGCAACCTCACGGGCCTCGTCGATCGGCTCGTGGCGTCGGGCCATGTGGTCCGGACCGTATCGCCGACGGACCGGCGCGCCATGGTGATCAGTCTGACCGACGAAGGCCGCGCCGAGTTCCGGACCATGGCGGGCGAGCATGAACATTGGATCGCCGACCTTTTCGGCGATCTCAACGCCAAGGATCGTACGGATCTCATGCGGCTTCTCGCGAAGACCAAGCTGTCCGCCCGGCGTGCCATCATGGGAGACGATCAGTGACCCGGTTTGCCAATTCCGTCACCCTGCCGCTCGCGTCCTACGAGCCGCGTCATTTCCTCCTGACCGTCGACGGTCCTGTGGCGAACGTCACCCTGAACCGTCCGGACCGAAAAAATCCGCTCACCTTCGAGAGCTACCGCGAGCTGACCGATTTCTTCCACGCCTGCGCCAAGGACGAGGACGTCAAGGCCGTGGTCATCAGCGGAGCCGGCGGCAATTTCTCGTCCGGCGGCGACGTGTTCGAGATCATCGGTCCGCTCGTCGAGATGGACACCAAGGGCCTCACCGCCTTCACGCGCATGACGGGCGAACTGGTCAAGGCCATGCGCGCCGCGCCGCAGCCGATCGTGGCGGCGGTCGAGGGTATCTGCGCGGGAGCCGGCGCCATCATCGCCATGGCGTCCGACATCCGCCTCGCGGCGCCCGGCGCCAAGGTGGCGTTCCTGTTCAACAAGGTCGGACTCGCCGGCTGCGACATGGGCGCCTGCGCGATTCTCCCGCGCATCATCGGCCAGGGCCGCGCGTCCGAACTCCTCTACACGGGACGGTTCATGAGCGCCGAGGAGGGCGAGCGCTGGGGCTTCTTCAGCCGCCTCGTCGCGGCCGCCGATCTTCCCACGGAAGCAGGCATCCTCGCGGGCGCGATCGGCACCGGACCGACCTATGCCACCACCATGACCAAGCGCATGCTCGCCATGGAATGGGCCATGTCGGTGGAGGAGGCCATCGAGGCGGAGGCCGTCGCGCAGGCCCTGTGCATGACGACGGAGGATTTCGCCCGCGCCTACCGCGCTTTCGCGGCGAAAGAGAAACCGGTCTTCAAGGGAGATTGACGTGATCGATGCGAGCTTTCTCTCCTGGCCGTTCTTCGAGGGCCGGCACCGGGAATTCGCCGCCGGGCTTAACGCCTGGGCGGCCCGGGAGGTCCGACCTCTCGTCGATCACCACGACGTGGATGCCTCCTGCCGCCGCCTCGTGCGGCGCCTCGGCGAAGGCGGATGGCTGAGGGCGGTGGTGCCGCAGGCTCATGGCGGCCTCTTCCCGTCCTTCGACGTACGCACCCTGTGCCTTGCGCGGGAAACGCTGGCCGCGCACGAGGGCCTGGCGGATTTCGCCTTCGCCATGCAGGGCCTCGGCACGGGGCCGATCACCTTGTTCGGTTCGGATGCGCTCAAGGACCGTTACCTGCCGCCGGTCGCGCGGGGCGAGGCCATCGCGGCCTTCGCGCTCTCGGAGCCCGAGGCGGGGTCGGACGTGGCGGCCATGAGCACCACGGCGACACCGGATGGATCGGACCACGTGCGGATCGACGGAGTGAAGACCTGGATCTCGAACGGGGGGATCGCGGATCATTACGTGGTCTTCGCGCGCTCGGGCGAAGCGCCCGGCGCAAAGGGCCTGTCCGCCTACGTGGTCGATGCGCAGACGCCCGGGTTGAGCATCGAGAACCGCATCGACGTGATCGCGCCGCATCCTCTCGCGACCCTGCGCTTCGAAGGCTGCCGGGTTCCGGTGGCAAACCGGATCGGCGGTCCCGGCGAAGGCTTCAAGGTCGCCATGGCGACCCTCGACGTGTTCCGCTCCACGGTCGGAGCCGCCGCGCTTGGGCTCGCCCGCCGCGCGCTCGCCGAGGCACTGCAGCACGCCGCCTCGCGCAAACTCTTCGGTGCGCCGCTCGGTGATCTGCAGATGACCCAGGGCGCACTGGCCGACATGGCGACCGGCGTGGACGGCGCGGCGCTTCTCGTCTATCGGGCGGCCTGGACCAAGGATCAGGGTGCGTCCCGGGTCACGCGCGAGGCGGCGATGGCCAAGATGTACGCGACGGAAGCGGCGCAGAGCGTCATCGACAAGGCGGTTCAGATCTTCGGCGGCCTTGGCGTCACCAAGGGCGTCAAGGTCGAGGAGCTTTACCGCGAAATCCGCGCATTGCGCATCTACGAGGGCGCCACCGAGGTTCAGAAAGTCGTGATCGCACGAGAGCTTCTGAAGATGCTGGAGAGCCAACGCTCCGGTGAGCTCGGTTCCGTCGCCAATCGTCAAGGGGGGAAACCACAATGACAGCCGCACTGGAAGGCGCTCCCATGCTGGGCATCGATGATGGGCCGGAGGTTCTCAACCCGAAGCACTGGCGCACACCCAAGGGCTACGCCAACGGCATGGCGGCCGAGGGCCGAGTCGTGGTGACGGGCGGCATCGTGGGCTGGGACGAGAGCGAGACCTTCGCCGACGGTTTCGTCGCCCAGGCTCGCCAGATCTTCGAGAACATCCGTGCCATCCTGGCCGAGGGAGGGGCCGAGCCCCGGCACCTCGTGCGCCTGACCTGGTACGTGGTCGATATCGACGAGTATCTCGTCAATCTCCGCGAGCTGGGCCGCGCCTACCGGGATGTGTTCGGCGCGCATTATCCGGCCATGGCTCTGGTTCAGGTCGTGCGGCTCGTGGAAAAGGCCGCCCGGCTCGAGGTCGAAGCGACGGCGATCGTTCCGAGCAAGCGATAGCAGGTGGCGGATCTGGGATTCATCGAGGAGGAGGCGTAGCCTTACCCGGTCATGGCCGGCCTTGTGCCGGCCATCCCGATCGGAATGGCGCGCGCTTCAGACAAGCGGGATCACCGGCACAAGGCCGGTGGTGACAGGAAGACTACAGCTCGATCTCGACGATTTCCGCCGTGGTCTGCCCGATGGGCACCACGTCGCCGATCTCCTTGCCCATGAGCGCCTGCGCCAGCGGTGACACGTAGGACAGGCTGCCCTTGGCCGGGTCGGCCTCGTCCTCGCCGACGATCCGGTAGGTCTGGCGCCGTCCGTCCTCCCGTTCGAAGGTGACGCGGGCGCCGAAGCGCACATGAGCCGTGTCGGTCGGAGGCGGCACCACCTCGGAGGAGGCGCGCCGCGCCGACCAATAGCGCAGGTCGCGGTTGAGACGGGCCACTTCGGCCTTGTCGTCGGCCAACTGGGCCTGGGCAAGGCGCTTGTGCAGGGACTCGATTTCCGAATCCATCTGGGCCAGCCCCGAGGGCGTCACCAGATGATGCGGGCTGATCATCCGGTCCGGAAGGTCCTCGAAGGCTTCTCCACCCTCGGTTTCACGAACAAAGGCGCGGCTCATTACGTCTCCTCCGCTCTTTGGGAGAAAACGGTTCGGGGCTCGCGAAGGTTTCCGGATCTAACCTTTATTGCCCGGCTTGCCGCAGCCGTCCGACGATGCCGCCCGGGAACGCGTAGACGCTGATCACGAACAGGGCCCCGAGCCACAGGAGCCAGCGATCCGGATGGACGAGGCTCGGCAGGAGCGGAAGACCCGCCAGGGCGGAGCTGCCGGCGGCCATCAGCACCTGCAGGTAGCTCTGCGCCAGGACGAACAGGGCGGCGCCGATCACTGCCCCGTAGAGGGTGCCCATGCCGCCGATCACCACCATGAGCAGGATGTCGATCATGATCGAGAACGACAGGGTGGTGTCGGGTCCGTTATAACGCAGCCACAGGGCCATCAGCGCGCCGGCGATCGTCGCCGCGAGGGCCGAGATCACCGAGGCGGCCGTGCGGTAGGCGACGACCCGGTACCCCAGGGCCTCGGCCCGGAACTCGTTCTCACGGATCGCCTGCAGCACCCGTCCGAAGGGCGAGTTCACGATGCGCAGGAGGACGAGGAACACGGCGAGCGAGACGAAGAAGACGAGGTAATAGGCGAGGAGCCGCCCGTTGACGGCGGTGCCGAAGAGGGGCTCCGACAGGAGCCGGAAGGCGGGGCGCAGGGCCGCGGGCAGCTGGAACGACAAGCCGTCCTCGCCGCCGGTCACATCCGACAGTTGCGACGCCAGCACGGCCGCCGCCGAGGCCACCGCCAGGGTGATCATCGAGAAGAAGATGGCGCGCACCCTCAGCGACAGGAGGCCGATCGCGACGGCGAGCGTCGCGGACAGCGCGAGCGCCGCGACCAGGCCGATGGCAGCCGATCCCCAGGTCGGGGCCAGGCGCTCGAGCGCGATCGCGATGCCGTAGCCGCCGATGCCGAAGAACATGGTGTGGGCGAAGGACACGATGCCGGAATAGCCGAGGAGAAGGTCGTAGCTCGCGACCAGCACGACGAACACGCAGATCTTCGCGGCGGTGCCCAGCGGCTGGCTGCCGGAGAACAGGAACGGGGTCGCGGCGAGGAGCAGCAGGATCGCCAGCAGGATCGCGCTCAGCACCTTGGAGCGCGGCAGGTCCGAGGATAGGATCGCGTTCAGGAAGCCGCCGCGCGGGCGGGTCTCGTCGAAGGGAAGCGCGAGGGCGGAGGCGGGAGACGTGCTCATCGGCGGGCCACCGGAAACAGGCCCTGCGGACGCCAGATCAGCACCAGGGCCATGACGAGGATGTTGGAGATCAGGGCGAGCTTGGGCTCGATGAAGCCGACGTAATTGGCTACCAGGGCGACCAGGATCGAGCCGACGAAGCAGCCGCCCACGGAACCGAGTCCGCCGATGATGATGACGATGAAGACCAGCACCATCACCTCCATGCCCATGCCGGCGGTGAGGGTCTGGCGGTAAAAGGCCCACATGACGCCGCCGAGGCCTGCCAGCGCCGACCCGGCGACGAAGACGCTGACGAAGAGGCGGCGGATCCGGTAGCCGAGCGCCTCGACCATCTCGGGGTTCTCGACGCCGGCCCGGATCAGCAGGCCGAGGCGGGTGCGGTTGAGCAGGAGCTGCATCGCGATGAAGACCAGGAGCCCGATGGCGACCGCCACGACGCGGTAGCGCTCCATGACGATGTCGCCGAACACGAAGGCGCCGCGCAGGGATTGCGGCAGCGGGATCGGGATCGGCGAGGCGCCCCAGATGGCATGGATCAGCTGCTCGGCGACGATCAGCCCGCCCATGGTGACGAGGATCTGCTTCAGGTGGCTGCCATAGACGGGACGCACGATGACGCGCTCGAACACCGCCCCGACCACGCCCGTCACCGCCATGGCGACGAGGATGCAGAGCAGAAGGAGCGCGAGATTGAGCCCGACGGAATCCGCCGTCGCCCAGCCGGCGAGCGGCCCGAGCACGAGGAGCGTCGCGTAGGCGCCGAGCGAGATGAACACGCCGTGTCCGAAATTGATGATGTCCATCAGGCCGAACACGAGGGTGAGGCCCGAGGCCATGAGGAAGATCATCATGCCCATGGCGAGCCCCGCCACGGTGAGCGTCACCCAGGTCGAGGGGCTGCCGACGAAGGGCAGCGCCAGGAGAGCGAGGGCGGGAACGAGAAGAAGCGGGAGCCAGTCTGTCCGGGCGCGCGGCAGCTCGACGGCGGTGTCGGCGGTCATGTCGCTCATTGGTGCGCATCCAGGGAAAGGCCGAGCAGGCGCTGCTGCAGGTCCGCGTCCGCGACGAGGTCGCTCATGGCGCCGGCATGCACGATGCGCCCGTCGTCCATCACGACCACATTGTCACCGAGCGCCGAGGCGGCATAGAAGTTCTGCTCCACCAGCAGGATCGTCTCGCCGGACGCTTTCAGCGCCTTGAAGGCTTCGATCATGGAGCGCACCATCACGGGCGCGAGACCTTTCGTCGGCTCGTCGATGAGGAGCAGGCGGCGCGGCTCCGCGATGGCGCGCGCGATGGCGAGCATCTGCTTCTGGCCCCCGGAGAGGTTGCCGGCCGGCAGGTTCCAGAAGCGCTTGAGGGCGGGGAAGAGGCCGAGGATCCAGTCGAGCCTGCTCCTGTCGACCGGCCCGTTGCGGGCCGCGAGCACAATGTTCTCGCGCACGGTCAGATCCGTGAAGATGCCCATGGCCTCGGGCACGTAGGCGATGCCCGAGCGCGCGATATCCGGCGTGGCGGCTTTCGTGATGTCGCGGCCGTCGAAGCGGATGCTGCCCGACGAGGCCTGCCACAGGCCCATTATGGTGCGCAGCGTCGTGGTCTTGCCCGCGCCGTTGCGGCCGAGCAGCATGGTCAACCCGCCGGCCGGGACGACGAAGTCGACACCGTGCAGGATGTGGTAGGGGCCGATATGCGTGTGCACGTCGGCGAGCTGGAGAAGGGGCTCAGCCACGGGCGGCCTCCACGCCGAGATAGGCCTCCTGCACCACCGGCGAGGCGATGACCGCGGCGGGCTCGCCGTCGGCCACGAGCGTTCCGTTGTGCAGCACGATGATCCGATCGGAGAGCGAGCGCACCACATCCATCTTGTGCTCCACGAGAAGCACCGTGGCGTCGCCGCGCTCCTTGATGTCGTGGATGAGTTCGAGCACGGTCGGCACCTCGTCGACGCTCATGCCGGCGGTCGGCTCGTCGAACATGAAGACCTTCGGCTCCATGGCGATCAGGAGCGCCACCTCGAGCTTGCGCTGGTCGCCATGCGACAGGGCCTTCGGGGCCACGTGCCGCCTGTCTGCGAGCCGCACCCGTTCCAGAATGCTCTCCGCCTTCTCGATGAGATCGCGGCGCGCGTTCCACACCCTGAACATCGACCAGCCCGCGTCCGCCCGGCTCTGCACCGCGAGGCGGACATTCTCGAGCGCCGTGAGCTGCGGAAACAGGTTGGTGAGCTGAAACGCGCGACCCAGGCCGCGCCGCGTGCGCGCCGAGGCGGGCAGCCGCGTGATGTCCTCGCCCGCGACGACGACCTGTCCGGACGTGGCGCGGAGCTGCCCGGAGATCAGGTTGAAGTAGGTCGTCTTGCCGGCGCCGTTGGGGCCGACGATCGCCGTGAGCGTGCCCGGCGTGAACCGGCACGACACGTCGTTGACCGCTACATGGCCGCCGAAGCGAACGGTCAGCCCGCGCGTTTCGAGCGCGGGCGTCGCTGTCGTGGATGGTATCACGTCGGCTCAGCGCTTGTTGCGAACCGGGATCGGCATCTTGTCGGCCGGGATGACGCCGACGAGGTCGAGCAGGTCGTTCGCGTCCTTGCCGTCGGCCTTGACCTTGAAATGGTACATGTCCTGCAGGGCCTGATGGTCCTCCTTGCGGAAGGTCATCGGTCCCTTGGGCGTCTCGAAGGTCATGCCCTCCATGGCGGCGATCAGCTTTTCCGGATCGGTGCCGCCCGCCTTCTGGATCGCCGTGACGGCCGCGGACGCGGCCGCGAAGCCGCCCGCGGTGAAGAAGTCCGGCGGCGCGTTGAAGCGCTTCTGGTGCTCCGTCACGAGCCAGTCGTTCATGGCGTTCTTCGGGAAGGCATAATAATAGTACACGGCGCCTTCCATGCCGGGATAGTTCTTGTAGATCTGCATGGCCGGCAGGATATTGCCGCCGGGCGCGATCTCGATGCCGAAGCGCTCGGGCTTCAGGTCGGCGATCTTGGGCAAGGGATGCTGGCCGGCCCAGATGATGTTGATGATCTTCTTGCCGGGCTTGTCCTTGAGCGCGTCGAAGATGCGCTGGGCGGAGGCCGTGAAGTCCGTTGCGTTCTGCGGCGCATATTCCTCGAACACCACCTTGGCGTTCGGCCGGATCTGTGCGAGCGCGTTCTTGAGCGCCGCGACCCCGTCTTTGCCGAAGGCGTAATCCTGCGCGAGCGTCGCGATCGAGACGTCGCCGCTCGCCGGGACGGCGGCCGCGGCCCCGTAAGCATCCTGGGTCGAGTTGCGCGCGGTGCGGAAGATGAAGCGGTTCCACTTCTCACCCGTGATCGCATCGGCCACGGCTGGCTCCACGATCAGCACCTTGCCGTTCTCCTCGGCCACCGGCAGCATCGCGAGCGCCGCGGCCGACGACGTGGTGCCGACCGCGAGGTCGACGTTGTCGTCGTTGTAGGCCTGTTCGAGCAGGGTCTTGGCGAGATCGGCCTTGAGCTGGTCGTCCTTCACGATGACGCTGATCTTGCGGCCGTTCACCGCCATCGTGCCTTTCGTGAGATATTCGAGACCCATCATGAAGCCGGCTTCGGTCTGCTTGGCATAGGCCTCGAGCGGCCCGGTCTTGCCCGCGATGAGGGCGATCTTGATGTCCTGGGCGAAGGCCGCGGATGCAAAGAGAATGCCAGCCGCAGCGGCGGCAAGTGTAAGCTTCAGGCGCATCGAACTCCCCGTGTTTTATAGGTTCATTGACGGCTTCGCAGTGCAGCATGTCAAGTTCGACTCTCGGACCATCCCTTTGAGAAACGGATGGCCCGAGCGTGGATATCACGCCTCCGGCAGCACCGGCGTCTCGATGTCCTTCGCCACGCGGCCGCGCCGCGCGGCCTCGCGTTCGAGCAGGATCAGGGCAAGACCCGCGCCGCAGATGACGGCGGCGCCGACCAGGGTCCAGAATCCCACGACGTCGCCGAAGAACAGGTAGCCCAGCACGATGGCCCACACGATGAGGGTGTATTGGTACGGTGCGACCACGGAGGCCGGCGCGATCTTGAGCGAACGGTTCACGCAGACATGAGCCGCCATGGACACGATGCCGAGCAGGAACAGACCCGCCAGCTCGACGGGCCCGGGCGTCACCCAGGCGAGGGGCGCGGTGACAAGGCCGAAGATGAGCGCACCGAGAATCTGGCCGAACACGAGCGTCGCGTCGTCGGTCTCGCGCAGCTTGCGGGTCGTGATCATCAGGAGCGAATAGAAGAGGCTTCCGGCGAGCGCGATGAGGGCCGGCAGCGACAGCGTGGCGGGCGACGGACGCAGGGCGATCAGCACGCCCACGAAGCCGACCCCGATGGCGAGGATGCGCGGCTTGTCGATCCTCTCGCCGAGCCAGAACGCCGCGAAGGCCGCCACATAAATCGGCCCGGCCAGATAATAGGTCATCACGTCGGCGAGCGGCAGATAGGTGACGGCCCAGTAGAAGCAGGCGACCTCGAGGGTCGAGAGGGTGATCCGCACCGCGTGCAGCCCAGGCCTCGGCGGGATGGCGAAGGGAACCTTCTGCCGGCGCATGACGGGCAGCAGGACCGCCAGGGCCGCGACGCTGCGCAGGAGCAGGACCTGGCCGACCGAATAGGTGGCGACGAGCCATTTCCCCATGACGTCGTTCATGGCGAACATGAACACGCCCAGCAGCATCAGGCCGATGCCGACGAGGATGCCCGAGCGGATTTTTGGGGCGGAAGACGAACCGGTATGCCTCATGGGGCGGATCAATGCGGGAAAAGCGGCTTGATTCCAAGGCTTTTGATCGCCGATTCTGGATGAACCCCGGGGAGACCTCCATGAACGATACGGCACCGAAAGATCCAGGCGGCGAGGCACGCGTCCGGGCGAGCTTTGCGGCTCAAGGCCTGATGGAAACCCTGGGCGCATCCCTGGTCAGCGTCTCGCCGGGCCTGGTGGAGATCGCCTTGCCGGCATCCCGGGCGGTGTCTCAGCAGCACGGCTTCGTCCACGCGGGAGCCATCGCGAGCATCGCGGATTCCGCTGCCGGCTATGCGGCCCTGACCCTGATGCCGCCCGGCGCGGGCGTCCTGACGGCCGAGTTCAAGATCAACCTCCTGGCGCCCGGGATCGGCGAGCGCATCGTCGCGCGGGGCCGGGTCGTCAAGGCGGGCCGGACGCTCACCCTGGCCCAGACCGACGTGTTCGCGGTCCGAGACGGGACGGAAAAGCAGATCGCCCTGCTCACCGCCACCCTCATGACGGTCGCGGGGCGCGACCGCGTGAGCGATTAGCCGGGAGCCACGCCCGGGTCGTCATCACCGGCCTTGTGCCGGGGATCCCGACCCGTAAGGCACACCGCTCATCCGATCGGGATGGCCGGCACAAGACCGGCCATGACGTTGCGGGCGCTAGCGTCGAGCGCAAACCGATGACAGGGGCCAACCTCCCGCCACCCTTGAATCATTCCGCCCAGGCGGCAAACTTCGTCTCATATATCCGCGAACACGGAGCCATCGCCGTGACCGAATCCGATCTTTCCAATGCTTACCGGGCCTACATCGCCTGCCTGAACGAGCGGGACTGGCCAGGGCTGGAGCGGTTCGTCCATGACGATGTCGTTTATAACGGCCGGCGGATCGGGCTCGACGGCTATCGCGCGATGCTGGAGAGGGACGTCCGCGACATCCCCGACCTTCATTTCGTCATCGACCTGCTGGTGTCGGATTCGCCGCGCATCGCAAGCCGCCTGCGCTTCGACTGCACCCCGAAGGGGGAGTTTCTCGGCGTTCCCGTCGATGGTAGGCGCGTCACCTTCGCGGAAAACGTCTTCTACGAGTTCCGGGAGGGCAGGATCGTGCAGGTCTGGTCGGTGATCGACAAGGCGGCCGTCGAGGCCCAGATTCAGGGCGCCCGCTGATCTCGCCGAACCCGGAGCTAGAACGTCCGGGCCCCGTTCACCGGCAGCATGATCGCGTAGAGCGACGTGGTGGCGCAGATGTAGAGCCGGTTGCGTTTCGGTCCGCCGAACACCAGGTTGGCGACCCCTTCCGGCACCAGGATCTTGCCGATCAGCGTGCCGTCGGGGTCGTAGCAATGGACCCCGTCGCCGGCGCTGGTCCAGATCCGCCCGGCCTCGTCGAGCCGGAAGCCGTCGAACAGGCCCGCCGTACAGGTGGCGAAGACCTTCCCGTTCGTCAAATTGCCGTCGGCATCGACGTCGAAGACCCGGATATGGCGCGGGCCGTCCTTGACATGGGTCGCGCCCGTATCGGCCACGTAGAGGCGCGTCTCGTCGGGCGAGAAGGCGATCCCGTTCGGGCGGACGAAATCGTCGGCCACGACACGCAGGTCGCCGGAATGCGGATCGACCCGGTAGACGTGGCAGGCGCCGATCTCGCTGTCCGCCTTGTGGCCCTCATAGTCGGAATCGATGCCGTAGGCCGGATCCGTGAACCAGATCGAGCCGTCGGATTTCACCACTACGTCGTTGGGAGAGTTGAGGCGCCTGCCTTCATGGTGGCTCGCCAGCACCGTGATGGAACCGTCGTGCTCCGTGCGGGTCACCCGCCGGTGGCCGTGCTCGCAGGTGACGAGGCGGCCCTGACGGTCCACACTGTTGCCGTTGGAATAGCCTGCCGGATGGCGGAAGACGCTGACCGAGCCCGAGGTCTCGTCGAAGCGCATCATCCGGTCGTTGGGGATGTCGCTCCAGACCAGATAGCGGCCCGCCGGGAAATAGGCCGGGCCCTCCGCCCAGCGGCAGCCCTCGTAGAGCTTCTCCAGACGCGCCGATCCCTTGAACAGGTGCTGGAAGCGATCGTCGAGGACGACGGCGACGTCTCTGAACATGGCGAATGGCATTTCCTGTCAGTGAGCCATCAGGACGGGAATCGTCGTGTTGCTCAGGATATGGCTGGTGGCGCCGCCGAAGAACATCTGCCTCAGACGGCTCTGGGTATAGGCGCCCTTCACGAGCAGGTCGCAGCCCAGAGCGCCGGCTTCGGACAGGATGGTCTCGCCGGGCCTGTTCGAAGGATCCGCCGCCGTGACGGCTTCCGCGGGCAGATCGTGCATCCTCAGATGCCGGGCGAGCTCCGATCCCGACGGGCCGGGAACGCCCCAATCCTCGAGTTCGAGCACGACGATGCGCCGGGCCTTCTTGAGCAGGGGCATCGATCCCAGCACGGCGCGGGCGGTTTCCGTGCTCCGGTTCCAGGCAATCACGGCGGTCTCTGCGAAGGTCTTGGGCGGGTTGGGAGGCGCGATGAGAACGGGGCGGCCCGTCTCGAACAGGGCCGCCTCCACGGTGGACAGGCGGGTCTGGCCGTTCGAGCCGTCCGGCCGGCCCACCACGACGAGATCGAACACGCGGCCATAGGCGCCCAGGAAGGCGTCCTCCATCAGGCCGTCCTGCCGCCAACCCGAGCTCAGGCCCGGCAGGCCCGCGGAGGCGCGCGCGATCTGCTGCGTCGTCATGAAAGCCTCAAACCGCTCGCGGCAGGCGCGGGCCATTTCCAGGCGGTTCTCCGGCGTGATCGGGGAGGGCACGCCGATGGCGATGTCCACCGGCAGGACGACCGGGTAATCGGGGGTGATGGCGATCCCCTCGATATAGCTGTCGAACAGGCGGCCGAGATGCAGGGCCGCCTGCAGCTGCGGCTCGACGATGCCGTGGTCTTCGATCGGAACGAGAATGCTCTTCATAAGGATTATTGTCGCGCTTAAACCCAGCCTCGGCAAGACCATCCGAAAGTTCAGCACGGGCTGTGGATGGAAATCGGTTTGACATCCGATCGTCGTCGGATCCAGCTTGAATGGCCCGGCACAATCAAGGAGCCTTCCATGCGTAAGATCGCGCCCCTCGCGGCAGCCGCTCTCCTCACGTTCTCCACCTCGTTCGCAGCGCTCGCGTTCGACCCGGGCAACACGGGCCGCATCAAGACGCTCGTGGATACAGGGATGCAATATTACTGGTCGGGCGGGGACGTGAAGAAGGCCGAGGCGGAGGTCTTCAAGGGCATCACCCTGCACGGCCGCTACGACGTGGTGGAGAAGGCCTTCGCGGAGGCCTCCACCCTGGCGCCGGAGCGCCTCGATTTCCGATTCGCCGTCGCGTCGTCCCAGATCCTGCAGAAGAACCTGGCCGGCGCCCGCGCGACCTATGAGGACATCCTGGCCAAGGATCCGGCCTCCTTCGAGGCCCAGGCCTGGCTCGCGGCGCTCGCCCGCATCGAGGGCAAGGCCGACGAGGCCGCCCTGACGGATCAGGCGCTGGCGGCACTCGATCGGGCGCGATCGGACGCCTACCGCCAGCGCTTCGCCCGCGCGGAGGCCATCATGGCCGAGCGCCCTAACATGGACGTGCCGACGATTTCGGGCCGCGTGATGATCGTGGCCCTCGGCTATGCGCTGGCCAAGGACGGCACGGCGGAGAAGCCGCTCCTCGACCGTCTCGACGTGGCCCTGAAGGCCGCGAACGCGAATCCCACGGCCCGGATCATGGTCACCGGCGGCCAGCCTCAGGCGGGCGTCACCGAGGGCGACGTCATGACCAAGTGGCTGGTGGAAAGGGGCGTCGACCGGGACCGCATCCTGATCGAGGACAAGTCCAAGGACACGGTCGGCAACGTGCTCAACGTCGCCAATCTCCTGAAGCGCCACACGGCCGACGCGGTGATCCTGGTGACGAGTTCCAGCCACATGCGCCGGGCCCGCACGCTTCTGGAGGACGCCTTCCGGCAATACGGCATCGACGCGCCGATCCTGCCTGTCGTCGCTCTCGATGCGCCGTCCCTCGAGGAGGCGGCCAAGGTCTCGAAGGATGAGCGCATGGTGATCTACCGCGATCTCATGCGCGTTTCGGGCCTGTGGGCCTATCCGGGCATCCAGCAGTAGAGCCGAGGTGCCCTTCGACGAGTGGAGCATCGGATCAAATCCCAAGAGTGGATTCCACTTTTGGGTCCGATACTCTAGAAAACCTTGAAGTCGCCCGGCTTCCAGGAGACTTCCGGGTATTGCGGATCCATTTCTTCAAGGGTTGCCTTGACGATGGTCGCGATGGCCGCGTTGCGGACCCATTTGCGGTCGGCCGGGATGATGTGCCAGGGCGCCCACGGGGTCGAGCAGCGGTTGAGCATGATCTCGTAAGCCTCCTGGTAGTCGTCCCAATGCTCCCGGTCCTCCAAGTCGCCCGGGTTGAACTTCCAGTGCTTCGTCGGGTCGTCGAGCCGCTCCTGCAACCGTTCCTTCTGCTCATCCTTCGAGATGTGCAGCATGAATTTGAGGATGGTCGTGCCATTCTCCGCGAGCATCTTCTCGAACGCGTTGATCTGCTCGTAGCGCTGTTCGATCACATCCTCCGGCGCCAGCTTGCGCACCTTGCCAACGAGCACGTCCTCGTAATGGGAGCGGTTGAAGATTCCGATGGTGCCACGCCGCGGGCAGGCGCCATGCACACGCCAGAGAAAGTCGTGCTCCAGTTCGAGCCGCGAGGGCGGACCGAAGGCATGGACCGAGACGCCCAGGGGCCCGGTCGCGTTGAACACGCCGCGGATCGTGCCGTCCTTGCCCGACGTGTCCGTGCCTTGAAGGATGACGAGCAGGGCGCGGGAGCCCTCCGCATAGAGTCGGTCCTGTAGGATGTCGATGTCCTTCGCGAGAGCAGCCGTCGCGGCCTTCGTCTCGTCGCTGTCCTCGAAGATCGTCTTGTCCCGCGGGTCGCGGTCCTTCAGCCGGGCCTTCTCGCCGGGCTCGACCCGAAGCGTCTTCCGCAAGTCCTGTTCCTGATCCGCCATCCCCGATCCTCCACGTGTTGAGGACGATAGGGCGGAACCGCGTGAAAGGAAGGTTGGGATCGCGGCCGGCGCGCTCTTTACGGGCTTTGCGGCAGGACGTACCAGAGACCTGCCAGTCAAATTGGAAGGGGCTGCCACGATGCTTTCACTCTACTACTATCCCGGCAATGCCAGCCTGCTGCCGCACATGATGCTCCGGGAAATCGGCGCCGAGTTCGAGCTGCGCCTCGTGGATCGCGGGCAGGACGCCCAGAAGAGCCCGGATTATCTCAAGCTCAACCCGAGCGGGCGCATCCCGGTTCTCATCGATGGCGACCTTGTGCTGTTCGAGACCGCCGCCATCGTGCTGCATCTCGCCGACAGGTTTCCCGAGTCGGGCCTTGCTCCCGCGCTCGGAACCGCGGAACGGTCCGAGTTCTACAAGTGGATCATCCACCTCACGAACACGCCGCAGACGGAGTTTCGCGCCTGGTTCTATCCGCACGAGCACGTGACCGACGAGGCCGCCGCGCCGACCGTCAAGGACGCGGCGCGCGAGCGCCTGGACCGCATGTTCGACGTGATTTCCGCGCAGCTCGGAGACAAGACGTGGCTTCTCGGCGAGCGCTTCTCCGCCGCCGACCTCTTCCTGTTCATGCTGATCCGCTGGGGACGCGGCATGCCGCGTCCGCCGCGCAGCATCCCGAACCTGAACGCGCTGGCCGAGCGCGTGCTGGCCCGACCTGCCGTTCAGAAAGCGCTCGAGGCGGAGGGGCTCAAGGCTCCGATTTTCTGACGCTACTTCTTCGGCGGGGCGCGCTTCGACCGTGCGCGCTCCGGCAGTACCTGATCGGCCTTGCCCATGTCGGCCCAGGGATCCCGCTTGAGCGCTTTGAGACGATTGCTCAGGTTTTCGACCGTGAACCCGTTGGGCTTGAGATCCGACGACAGCTCCTCCCAGGTCACCGGCGTGGCGACCGGAGCGCCGGGCCGCGAGCGGGTGGAGTAGGGCGCGACCGCCGAGGCCTCGCGATTGTTGCGCAGATAATCGATGAAGATGCGTCCCTCGCGCTCCTGCTTGGCGGACGTGGTCGTGTAGCGGTCCGGCTCGTCGGCCGCCATGGCTTCGGCGATGTCCCGCGTGAACGCGAGAGCATCCTTCCACGGCGCCCGCGGCTTGAGCGGCACGACCACGTGAAGGCCCTTGCCGCCGGTCGTCTTGACGAAGCTTTCGAGCCCCAGCGCCTTCAGGCGCTCGCGGACGGCGCGCGCTCCCGCGATCACCGCGGGCCAGTCCACGCCTTCACCGGGATCGAAATCGAAGACGAGGCGGTCGGGCCGTTCCAGATCGGCCAGGGTCGCGCCCCACACGTGCATCTCCAGCACGCCCGATTGCACGAGAGCCACGACGCCCCGGATGTCGCGGACCGTCAGAATCTCCTGCTTGGTCGTCCCGTCCTCCACCGTGTCCGAATGAATGAAGGGACTCATGCCGGCCCAGGAGTGACGCTGGATGAAGCACTTCTTCTCCGCCCCTCCCGGGCACCGGATGAGCGTCAGCGGTCGGTCGACCAGATGCGGCAGCAGCCAATCGGAGATGCCGGCATAGAAGGCCGCCAGTTCCTGCTTCGTCACTCCCTGGTCTTCCCACAACACGCGGTCGGGATGGGTGAGGGTCACGCCCGCCACTTCGATCGAACGGTCGGATGGCTTGGCTTTCGCAGAGGATCGCTTCGTGGTCTTTTCAGCATTCGGCGATACCGCCTTTGTCGCCGGTGCTTTTCTCGTCGTGGAACGCTTGGCCGGGCGGTCGGGCGCGATCTGCTCCAGCGAGCGGCCCGATTTCACCGACAGCGGCTTCTCGTCGAGGACATCCGGATCATCCTCGGTCCGTGCATAGGCGTCCTCGGCTTTGATCAGCAGCCAGGATTCCTGTCGTTCGCGTGGGCGTTTGGCCATGCGGACGAGGTGCCACGTCCCGTGCAGCTTCTCTCCCTCGAGGCGGAAGGTGAGGCGGCCCTTGTGGTAGCCCTCGTGCGGATCGCCGTCCGGCTCCCAGGTCCCGCGATCCCACAGCAGGACGGTGCCGCCGCCGTACTGGCCCTCCGGGATGGTGCCCTCGAAGTCGCCGTAATCGAGCGGGTGATCCTCCACATGGACCGCAAGGCGCTTCTCGCCCGTGACCAGGCTCGGTCCCTTGGCCACAGCCCAGCTCTTCAGGACGCCGTCGAGCTCCAGGCGGAAATCGTAGTGCAGACGGGAGGCGTCGTGCTTCTGGACGACGAAGGACGCCCCCCGGCGCCGGGAGGCCTTGCCCGCCGGCTCGGAGGTCCTGGTGAAGTCGCGCTTGGCGCGATAGGCTGCGAGCTTTGCCATGGCGCGGAGTCAAATCCGCGCCCGGCGATCTGGTTCCCGCTTTCAGTGGTCCACGCGAGGTGACACCCTGCCCGTCATGGCCGGGCTTGTCCCGGCCATCCCGATTGGAAAAGCGCCGCGCTTCAGGCAATCGGGATCACCGGCACAAGGCCGGCGATCCCGTGCGGAGACAAAGGCTCGCCTCTCAAGAGGCCAGGGGACGGGCAGCCGCTTCGGCCTTGTCGCGCTCCGTCAGGAAGGCCGCCGCGATTAGGTCGCGGGTATAGTCCTCGTGCGGCCTGTCGAAGATCTCCTCCGCGGTGCCGCGCTCCACCACCTTGCCGCTCTTCATCACCATGATCTCGTCCGAGAGCGCGCGCACGACCGCGAGGTCGTGGCTGATGAAGATATAGGCGAGGCCGTGGGCCTTCTGCAGATTGCGCAGCAGATCGACGATCTCCTTCTGGACCGAGCGGTCGAGCGCGGAGGTCGGCTCGTCGAGCACCACGAGCTTCGGGTGCAGGATCATGGCGCGCGCGATGGCGATGCGCTGGCGCTGCCCGCCAGAGAACTCGTGCGGGAATCGGTTGCGCCAGGCCGGGTCGAGCTGCACCTCCTCGAACGCCTGGGCGGCCCGTCGGTCGCGCTCCTTGCGGGAGATGCTGGGCTCGTGGACGAGGAGGCCCTCGGTCACGATCTCCCCCGCCGTCATGCGTGGCGAGAGGGAGCCGAACGGATCCTGGAAGACAAGCTGCAGATGGCGCCGAAGGGGCCTCATGCCGCCCCGGTCGAGGGGCATGAGGTTCCGGTCCTCGAAGCGCACGAGGCCGGAGGCCGGCTGCAGGCGCAGGATGGCGCGGCCGAGTGTCGACTTGCCCGAGCCGGATTCGCCCACCACGCCCACCGTCTCGCCGGCGCGCACCCGCAGGCTCACGTCGTCGACGGCCTTGAGGACGTGAGTGGCCTTGCCGAAGAAGCTCTTCTCCAGCGTGAACTGAACCCCGATGTTGCGCGCATCGAGCACCAGCGGCGCCGTGGACGCGACCGGCTCCTTGCGGCCGGTCGGCTCGGCGTCGATGAGCATCTGCGTATAGGGGTGCTTGGGGGCGGCGAAGATCGCCTCGGTATCGCCGCTCTCCACCACCTCGCCGCGCTTCATCACGTAGGTGCGGTCGGCGAAGCGGCGCACCACGCCGAGATCGTGGGTGATGAACACGATCGACATGCCGAGCCGCTTCTGCAGATCCGCCAGGAGTTCCAGGATGCGGGCCTGCACGGTCACGTCGAGGGCGGTGGTCGGCTCGTCGGCGATCAGCACGTCCGGGTTGTTGGCGAGCGCCATGGCGATCATCACGCGCTGGCGCTGGCCGCCGGACATCTCGTGCGGGTAGGCGTCGATGCGCCGGGCCGGGTCCGGAATGCGCACGAGCTCCAGGAGCTCGATGGCGCGCTTGCGGGCCTGCGCCTTGCTCAGGCCCCCATGGGTGGTGAGCGGGAGGCTCAGCTGATCGCCGATCCGGTAGAGCGGATCGAGGGAGGTCATCGGCTCCTGGAAGATCATGGTGAGCTTGGAACCCCGATAGGCGTTGAGCCTGTCGGGGGAGAGGCCCACCAACTCGTCTCCGCGATACTTCACCGAGCCTTCGGCCCAGCCGTTCGAGGCGAGCAGCCCCATCACGGACATCATGGTCTGGCTCTTGCCCGAGCCGGATTCGCCCACGATGGCGACGGTCTCGCCCGGGTTGATGTCGAGGTCGATACCCTTCACCGCATGGAGGATGCCGTCGCCGGTGCGGAAACGGACGTGAAGGTTGCGGACGGAAACAACGGGTTCAACCATGTCAGCGATCCTTCGGGTCGAGAGCATCGCGCAGGCCGTCGCCGATGAAGTTCAGGCAGAAGAGGATCGCGACGAGCGTGACGGAGGGATAGATGAGCATCCAGGTGGCGCCCTGGATGTTCTTGGCGCCTTCCGAGATCAGAACGCCCAGGCTGGTGTTCGGCTCCTGGACGCCGAGGCCGAGGAAGGACAGGAAGCTCTCCAGCAGGATGACCTTCGGGACGAGCAACGTCATGTAGACGACCACGGGCCCCAGCGTGTTGGGGATCACGTGGCGGCGGATGATGCCCTTCGTCTCGACGCCCAGGGCCTCGGCAGCCTGGACGTATTCCTGCCGTTTGATGGACAGCGTCTGCCCGCGGACGATGCGGGCCATGTCGAGCCACTCGACGGCGCCGACCGCGATGAACATCAGCACGAAGTTGCGGCCGAAGAACACGACCAGCATGATCACGAAGAAGATGAAAGGCAGCGAGTAGAGGATGTCGACGACGCGCATCATCACGAGGTCAACGCGCCCGCCGAGATAGCCCGACGTGGCGCCGTAGATCACCCCGATCAGGATCGCCACGAAGGTGGCGAGCAGGCCGATGGCGAGCGAGACCTGACCCGCCTTCATGGTGCGGGTGAGAAGGTCGCGCCCGTTGGTGTCGGTGCCGAAGAAGAAGTACTGGCGCTTCAGCGGCACGTCGACGACGAGACGCTGGCCCTCCTGCTGCTTCTCGACGACGCGCGCCGGCCCGAACAGGTCCGAGCGTTCGAAATAGGCGAGAAGCCGCTCGTCGATCGGCCGGCTGCTGGAGCTCACGAGCGTCATGTGGACAACATCGTTGTCGATGGTGATGTTCTCGGCCCTGGCGCGAACACGGGCGCCGATGCGCTCGATGTTCGGCTCGATCTGGTCGGCCTTGGGATAGGCCTCCAGGCTCGCCGGCACCTTCACGTAATCCGGATAGACCCGGTCGAAGGGATGGCCCGTGAAGAACGGCCCGAAGATGCAGGCGAGCGCGATCAGGCTCAGCACGATGATGCTGGTGAGCGCCGCGCGGTTGCGGATGAGACGCCCCCGGGCCTCGGCCCAGAGGGAGCGTCCAGTGATGGGGCCCGTCATGGTCTCGACGGGAAGAACGGCGCCTTCGGCCATGGGAGATCTCACTCGTAGCGAATGCGCGGATCGATAAGGGCGTAGAGGATATCGACCACGAGATTGAAGAGCAGAACGAACACGGCCACGACGACGACCGTGCCCATGACGAGGGTGTAGTCGCGGTTGAGCGCGCCTTCGACGAAGTAGCGTCCGATCCCCGGCAGCCCGAAGATGGTCTCGACCACCACGGAGCCGGTGAGCAGAGCGGCTGCGGCGGGGCCGAGATAGGACACCACGGGCAGGGCGGCTCCGCGCAGGGCGTGGGCCACGATCACCCGGGTGGGCAGGCCCAGCGACCGCAAGGTGCGGATGTGATTGGAACGCAGGTTCTCGATCATGGCCGCGCGGGTCATGCGCGCGACGACCGCGATCTGCGGCAGAGACAGCACGAGGACCGGCAGGACGAGGTTGCGGATGTTGCCATTGGCCCAACCGGCCACCGGAAGCCACGCGAGCGCCAGGCCGAACACGATCTGAAGGATCGGCGCCACCACGAAGTTCGGGATGGTGAGGCCGAGTGCGCCCATGCCGGTGACCAGATAGTCGACGGTGCTGTTCTGGCGCAGAGCCGCGATGGACCCGAGGGTGCCGCCGACGATGACCGCGAAGGAAAGGGCGAGCGCGCCCAGGGTCATCGAGATGGGCAGGCCGCGCGCGAAAAGCTCACCCACGGAGAAATCGCGCAGGATGAACGAGGGGCCGAAATCGCCCCGCACCACCGCGCCGAGGTAGAGCAGGTACTGCTCGAAGAGCGGCTTGTCGAGCTGATAGATCCGGTTGAGGTTCTCCATCACCTTGGCCTCCAGAGGCCGCTCCAGATCGAACGGCCCGCCGGGGGCGAGCCGGATCAGGAAGAACGAGATGGTGACGATGATGAAAAGGGTAGGGATGGCCGACAAGAAGCGGCGAAAGATGAAGGAGAGCACGGGAAGCTCCTCCTGCTGCTACAGCATAACAATAAAAGAATAGGGCGGCCTGACGAGCAGACCGCCCCCCTTATCAGATTTATTTTTACTGCGTCTTCGACAGGAACCGCGTCGGGTAGACGCCCCGGGTGTTCTGCACGAAGCCCTTGATCTTCGGCGAGATCAGGTTGCTCTTGCCGTAGTACATAATCGGGATCCAGGGCATGTCCTTCATGAGGATCGCCTCGGCCTGCTTGAGCATGTCGGCACGCTTCTTCAGATCCAGTTCCTTGGCGGCGTTGTCGAGCAGCTTGTCGAACTCCGGATTGTTGTACTTGCCGTAGTTGAAGCCCTTGTTGTCGCTCTTGAGCAGGAACAGGAAGTTGTTCGGATCCGAGTAGTCGGCGATCCAGCCGTAGCGGGCGATGTCGAAGTCGCCGCCGTCACGCAGGTGGGCGAAGTGGGTCTTGCCGTCCGTGTTGATGAAGGAGGTCTCGATGCCGGCCTGCTTCCACTGCTCCGAGATCGCGATGACCGTGTTCCGGTTGTTGTCCGTGGTGTTGTAACGGATCTCGACCTTCAGCGGCTTGCCCGGACCGAAGCCAGCTTCCGTCAGGAGCTTCTTGGCGGCGTCCTCGCGGTCGATCGGAGACTGGTCCTTGTAGGACATGTAGGCCGGATCGCCGTAATTGCCCACGCCCGGAGGCATGAACGAGTAGCCCGGCTGCATGGTCTGGCCCCAGATCTGCTCGGCGATGAACTCGCGGTCGACCAGCATGGAGAGAGCCTGACGCACCTTCACGTCGTTGAACGGAGCCTTGGAGGAGTTCACCACCATGTACCAGGTGCCGAGATACGGGCCGAGGCGGACCTGATCCTTGAAGCGCTCCTTGAGCGACTTCATCTGGTCGGCGGGAACGTCGTCCGTCGTGTCGAGCTCGCCGGCCTCATAACGGCGCACCATGGCGGCGAAGTCCGGCGTCGGGAAGTAGTTGACCGTATCGATCTGGACGTCCTTGGCGCCGTAGTAGTTCTCGTTCTTGGCGAGCTTGATGTGGGAGTTCGGCACGAACTCGACCAGCTTGTAGGCGCCGTTCGTCACCATGTTGCCCGGCTTCACGAAGTCCTTGCCGAACTTCTCGACCGAGCCCTTGTGCACGGGCAGGCTGGTCTGGTGGGTCAAAAGCTCGATGAAATAGGGGGTCGGCGACTCGAGGGTGATCTCGACGGTCTTGGCGTCGACCGCCTTCACGCCCAGTTCCTCGGGCTTGCCCTGGCCCTTGTTGATCTTCTCGGCATTCTTGATGGGATAGAGGATGTTGGCGTATTTCGCGCCGGTCGCCGGATCCATGATGCGGCGGTAGGAATAGACGAAATCCTCTGCTGTCACCGGATCGCCGTTCGACCACTTCAGGCCGTTGCGGAGCGTAAAGCGATAGGTCTTGCCGTCGTCGGTGACTTCCCACTTCTCGGCTTGGCCGGGGATGGCTTCGCCCTTGGCGCTGTAGGTCACGAGGCCCTCGAGCATGTCGCGCAGGATGTGGGATTCCTGGACGGTCGAGGTCTTGTGGGTGTCGAGCGTTTCCGGCTCGCCCGAATTGGCGCGGTTGTAGACGACTTCAGCCGACGCGGCGCCCATGAGGGCGGCCGTGGCGACGGCGGCAAGAGCCGTGCGTTTGATCCATGATGACATCGGACGCGTTCCCTTTCTGATTTTATTTCAGGGTTCTGGATTGTCTCGGTCAGAGCCTTTAGGGCAGTAACCTTGCCCTATTTGTTGATCAATCAACTGTTTATGTCCAGTACTATCCCAAAACGCCTATAAAAACCAGACATATCAACAACTTGACGTTTGGTAAGAGGCTCAGGCGCCGGTGTCGAACACCAGTCCGGCAGCCTTGATCCCGCCCGCTGCGGCGATCTCGTCGTTGTCCGAGGTGTCGCCGGAGACCCCCACCGAACCCAGGGTTTGCCCCTGTCCGTCCTTGATCAGGACGCCGCCCGGAACGGGCACGAGCTGCCCGCCGACCGCATGGGTGGCCGAGGCGA
The DNA here is from genome assembly GCF_018069605.1 of Microvirga sp. HBU67558. Lineage (NCBI taxonomy): Bacteria > Pseudomonadati > Pseudomonadota > Alphaproteobacteria > Hyphomicrobiales > Methylobacteriaceae > Microvirga > Microvirga sp. HBU67558. Next base: position 100,956 of record NZ_JAGPUP010000557.1, read on the forward strand.
CGAAATAGGGGCGGTCGGTCGCCATCTTGTGGAGGGCGCGCGAGCCCACCCCCAGGGCCAGGGCGCCATAGGCCTTGCCCATGGCGATCTCGGCCCGCTTGAGGCTCGTGCCGTCCTCGGACAGGAGGGCCTTGAGGGCGCCGCGGGCGTCGTAGACGACAACGGACAGCGGCTTGAAGGATTTTTCCCGCGCGGTCTTGAGGGTTTCGGTGGCGATTTTCTGGGCCGTCTCGAGGGTGAGTTCGGTCACGGGATCCTCCATGGGTTGTCGTTGTCGTTACAGGATTGTGCTTCAGCGCGTGGCGGTGTCCCTGGCGGCGAGCCAGGCTGCCACGGCCTTCCGCTCGTCCAGGGTCATCTCGGTCACGTTGTTGGGCGGCATGGCGTGGGTCAGCACGCTCTGGACCCGGATGATCTCCGCGTGCCGGGCGATCTCCTCCGGCGTATCGAGGCGCACGCCCTTCGGGGCGATCCTGATCCCGTCCCAGACCGGCTCGGCCGCGTGGCACATGGAGCAGCGCGACTGGATCGTGAGCACAGCCTCGTCGAAGGCGGCCGTGACGGTCGCGGGTGTCGCATCCGCGGGAGCGGCCGCCAGGTTGGCGTTCCCGGGCTTGCCGATGATCGACAGCCAGATCGCCGCCCAGACGCAGAGAGCCGCCACCGCCCAGGTCCACCACGGCGAGCCCTTGCCCGCATGCTGCGAGTTGAAGAAATGCCGGATGACCGCTCCGGCGATCACGATCAGCCCGATGATGGCGACCGCGTAGCGCGACGACCAGGCGAGCGGGTAGTGGTTCGACAGCATCAGGAAGATGACGGGCAGCGTCAGATAGTTGTTGTGCGTCGAACGCAGCTTGGCTTCCTTGCCGAGCTTCGGGTCGGGCGTGCCGCCGGCGAGCAGGGTCGCAACCACCTTCTTCTGGTTCGGGATGATGATGAAGAAGACGCTCGCGGACATCCAGGTGGCGATCATCGCGCCCGTGTGGAGAAACGCGGCGCGGCCGTTGAACACCTGCGTGAAGGCGAAGGCCGCCGCCAGGATGTAGGCGAAGAGCGCGACGCCCAGGACGACGCCGTTCTTGCCGAGGGGCGAGCGGCAGAGCCCCTCGTAGACGAACCAGCTCAGGGCGATGCCGCCGATCCCGATGGCCGGCGCCTGCCAGGCCTCGAGGGCGCGAATGGCCGGGTCGATGGTGTAGAGATCCGCGTGCAGATAATACACCCACACGATGAGGAAGAAGCCGCTGATCCAGGTGGAATAGCTCTCCCATTTGAACCAGGTCAGTTCCCTGGGCAGTTCGGGCGGCGCAACGAGATATTTGCGCATGTTGTAGAACCCGCCGCCATGGACCTGCCATGCCTCGCCGCCGACGCCCTCAGGCAGCCCATCGCGCTTCTTGAGGCTGAGGTCCAGATGGATGAAATAGAAGGACGAGCCGATCCAGGCGATGGCCGTGATGACATGGACCCAGCGGATGAGCTGGCTGATCCATTCGGAGATTTGCGGGTCGATCATGCAGCCACTTGGTCAGAGAAGGACGTCACAGCCTAGGGCCCGGCCTCCCTCGGCGGAAGGCCCATTCGGCCGGTTTTTCAACAGGATCCCTGTCGCGGAAGCCCAAGACTTGTGCAACTAGACTTATGGATGCGCTTGACGGCGGACCATGGCGTCGAAAGAGTCCACACCCCGAAGGACACCAGACCTGTCGCGAGGTTTCATGGGACGCCTGTCCACACACGTTCTGGATACCGCCAACGGCAAGCCCGCCAGGGGCGTCGCCATCGAGCTCTTCGCCCTCGAAGGGGCTCAACGCCGCTCGGTCGTTCGCACGACCACCAATGCGGATGGGCGCACGGATGCGCCGTTGCTGATCGGCGAGGCATTTCGCACCGGGACCTATGAGATCGTTTTCGCCATCGGGGCGTATTTCAAAGCCCTGGGCACCGCCACGGCCGATCCGCCGTTCCTGGACGTCGTGCCGATCCGCTTCACCATCGCGGAGCCCGACGGGCATTATCACGTCCCGTTGCTCGTCTCGCCCTGGAGCTATTCCACCTATCGAGGAAGCTGACCTTGCCTGACACCTCCTATCCGCGCGACCTCGTCGGCTACGGCCGAAACCCGCCCCATCCCGGCTGGCCCAACGGAGCCCGGATCTGCGTCCAGTTCGTGATCAACTACGAGGAGGGCGGAGAGAACAGCATCCTGCACGGCGACCGCGCCTCCGAGGCGTTCCTGTCGGAGATCGTGGGCGCTCAACCCTGGCTCGGCCAGCGGCACCTGAGCATGGAGTCGATCTACGAATACGGCTCCCGCGCGGGCTTCTGGCGCCTGTGGCGCATGTTCACCGAACGCGGCCTTCAAGTGACCGTCTATGGGGTCGCGACGGCGCTCATGCGCAACCCCGAGGCGGTCGCCGCCATGAAGGACGCGAACTGGGAGATCGCCAGCCACGGGCTGAAATGGATCGACTACCGGGACTTCTCGGCCGAGGAGGAGCGGGCGCACCTCAAGGAGGCGATCCGCATCCACACCGAGGTGACGGGCGAGCGCCCCCTCGGCTGGTACACGGGCCGCACCTCGGAGCACACCAACCGTCTGGTGGCCGAGGAGGGCGGGTTCCTCTACAGCGCCGATTCCTACGCGGACGAGCTGCCCTACTGGGAGCAGCACGGCGACCGGTCCCAGCTGATCGTGCCCTATACGCTCGACGCCAACGACATGCGCTTCGCCACCCCGCAGGGCTTCAACGCGGGCGACCAGTTCTTCGCCTATCTGAAGGACAGCTTCGACACGCTCTATGCGGAAGGCGAAACCGCGCCGAAGATGATGTCGGTGGGCCTCCATTGCCGGCTCGTGGGCCGTCCGGGCCGGGCCGCGGCGCTCGCCCGCTTCCTGGACTACGTGGCGTCCCACGAGAAGGTCTGGGTGGCGCGGCGCGTCGACATCGCGCGCCACTGGATCCGGAATCACCGCCCGGCGGACGTGAAGCCCAGCCGCATGAGCCGGGTGGTGTTCGTCGAGCTCTTCGGCGACATCTTCGAGCATTCGCCCTGGATCGCCGAGCGCGCCTACGATGCCGGACTGACCACCGGGCAGGACACCGCGGAAGGCCTTCATGCCGCCATGGTGCAGGTCCTCTCGGCGGCGACGCACGAGCAGAAGCAGGTGCTGATCAACGCCCATCCGGACCTCGCCGGGCGCCTGAAGCTCGCCGACCTCACGGCTGATTCCCGCAGTGAACAATCCTCCGCCGGCCTCGACAGCCTGACCGCGGCGGAGCGCGATCGCTTCCTGGCGCTGAACGACGCCTACCGGCAGAAATTCGGCTTCCCCTTCATCATGGCCGTGAAGGGACGCTCGAAGGACGAGATCCTCGCCGCCTTCGAGGAGCGGCTCGATCACGAGACCGATGTCGAGTTCGACACCGCCATCGCGCAGATCGAGCTGATCGGCCTGCTCCGGCTCAAGGATCGCCTGCCGTCGCTCGCCGACGTGTTCTCGACCTTGGCCTGACCGGAACCGTTGAGATCACCGCGCGTCTTCCTCCCAGCTTGGCCATCATGAGCCGGGCAGGAGCCAATGGAGGACGACATGGGTCTGTTCAAGTTCATCAAGGAGGCCGGGGCCAAGATCTTCGGCGGCAGCGCGGCCGCGGCCACGCCGGAGAAGCTGCAGCAGGAGGTCCAGGGCCATGGGTTCGACGCGACCAAGCTCGGCATCCAGGTCGAAGGCGACAAGGTGAAGCTCTCGGGCCAGGCCACCAATCAGGAAGAGGCCGAGAAGATCATCCTGTCCCTCGGCAACACCTACGGGGTGGCCGAGGTCGACACGAGCGAGCTTCAGGTGCAGCAGCCCGCCGCAGTCTCGACCATGTACACGGTCCAGAAGGGCGACACCCTCTGGGAGATCGCCGAGAAGCATTACGGCAAAGGCAAGGGCGCGAAATACACCGAGATCGTCAAGGCGAACTCCCCGCCGGTCAAGGATCCGGACATGATCCAGCCGGGCTGGGTGCTGCGGATTCCGCCGCTCGCCTGACGGTCGGCCCGATTGCGCTCCTCCCTGCGGTGCCGGTATGAGTGTGACCCGCCGCAGGGAGGATTTGTCATGAGTGAAGCGCCCAAAGTCATCGATCTCGACCGCGAGGCCGTCAAGCAGGGCCTGCAGGAGGGCTCGTTCGTGCTCGTCGACGTGCGCGAGCCGCACGAATTCGCCGCCGGCCACATTCCCGGCGCGGTCTCTCATCCGCTCTCGTCCTTCGATCCGTCCGCGCTGCCAGAGGGCAAGCGAATCGTGTTCTCGTGCGCGGCCGGAGTCCGGTCCGTGAGGGCGATCGAATTCGCCCAGGCCGCCGGCCGCGACATCCGCGAGCACTACCGGGGCGGGTTCAAGGACTGGGCGGCCGCCGGCGAGCCTGTGGAATAGGCTCCCGGGGCGCGCACCTCACATAGATGTGTTCTAAGGTAGAGTGCTCAAGCTTGACGAGATGTGCGCTAATGCCGGCCCGCTGACGATGGTTCGTCCGGACACCGTCGATCGCGCCCATGAGGGGAAGGAACATATGAAGTCTACTATTTTCGTCGCCAGCCTTCTGGCACTCGGAGTGACGGCCGCCATTGCGCAAAGCGACGTGGTCGAGCAGCGCCAGGGTCTCATGAAGGAGATGGCTGCCCAGACCCGGCCCATCGGCGGCATGATGCGCGGCCAGGAGCCCTTCGATCTCGCCAAGGTTCAGGCCAGCCTGAAGGTGCTCGCGGAGAACCCGAAGAAGTTCGTGACCCTGTTCCCGGAGAACTCGAAGGACGCGCCCAAGTCCGAAGCGCTGCCGTCCGTCTGGGAGAACAAGGCCAAGTTCGAGTCCTACGGCACCAAGATGAGCCAGGATGCCCAGACCGCCCTGGCGTCGATCAAGGACGAGGCCTCCTTCAAGGCGGAGATGCCGAAGGTTCTGCAGAACTGTGGCACCTGCCACAACGAGTTCCGCAAGAAGAGCTCGTAGCGCCTGAGAGGCTTCAGAATGGGCGGCCGTCGGCCGCCCGTTTCGTTTGGAGAACGGAATGCGCAAGGCGATCGTGGCTCTTCTGGTTCTGGTCCTGCTCGGGGTGGCGGGCTTCTGGGGCCTGACCTCTCCGGCGGCCTACGCCCTCATCCGCGGGAACGGTCAGGTCTCTCCCGAAGCGGCGTCGGGGCCGGCCCGCCAGCCGAATCTGGAGAACGGCCGCACCCTGTTCTTCGCGGGAGGCTGCACCTCCTGCCATGCGGTGCCCAACCAGGACGACAAGCTGCGTCTCGGCGGCGGCTATGCCCTGAAGTCGCCCTTCGGCACCTTCCACGTTCCCAACATCTCGCCCCACAAGCAGGACGGCATCGGCTCCTGGACCACGGCGGATTTCGTCCGTGCCATGCGGGAGGGCATCTCGCCCGACGGCCGCCATTACTATCCGGCCTTTCCCTATACCAGCTATCAGCGCATGAGCCCAGAGGATCTCGGCGATCTCTTCGCGTTCATCATGACGCTTCAGCCGGTCGACGGGCGCGCTCCCGGTCACGAGCTGCCATTCCCCTACAATATCCGCCGCGGTCTCGGTCTGTGGAAGCTCGCCTTCCTGGACGGGCAGGCCTTCCGGCCGGATTCGGGCAAGTCCGAGAGCCTGAACCGGGGCGCCTATCTGGTGAACGGGCCGGGCCACTGCGCCGAGTGCCACAGCGAACGCAACATGGCGGGAGCCATCATCGAGGAAAGGCGCTTCGCCGGCGGTCCCGATCCCGAGGGACGGGGCATCGTTCCCAACATCACCCCGCATCCGACCGGCATCGGCGGCTGGACGCCGGACGACCTCACGACCCTGCTGACCACCGGCGAGACGCCGAATTTCGATACGGTCGGCGGGCCGATGGGCGCCGTGGTGGCCAACACGGCCCGGCTCGCCGACGGGGACCGGCGGGCCATGGCCGAATACCTGCTGTCGCTGCCGCCGAAGCAGGGGTTCAAGAAGCCGGAGTAACGGGCGGCGCGTTGGCGCTCGAACGACTCAGGCATCGCCTCACCGCATCCTCCACGTCATCACCGGCCTTGTGCCGGTGATCCCGATTTCCTGAGGCGCTGCGGTCTTCCGGTCGGGATGGCCGGGACAAGCCCGGCCATGACGTGGGAGGTTCTCGTCCTCGGCTAACTTCGCAGCCCGAGAGCCTCAATCCATCACGGCGGCCTTCAGGATGCACACCATGGTGGCCCGGCCCGGCGCGTCGCCGATGCAGCGCACCGAATGGGGACGGTCGCAGCGATAGCGCAGGCTTTCGCCGGCCTTCGCCTGCTGGGTCGCGCCCCCGACCTCGACCTCGAACTCGCCCTCCAGGACCGACAGGCATTCCACCGAGCCGCGCTGGTGGCTGTCGGAATCGAGCACGCCGCCGGGCTCGGACTGCACGTCGTACCATTGCAGCCACTCGATGGTCTTGAGCCAGCCGATGATGGCCAGGCGCATCTTGCCGTCCTCGGACACGAGGATCGGGGTGTCGGCCTTGGAGGACTTCTCGATGAAGGGCTCCTCGTCCCCGGAGGCGAGAACCCGCTCGATCGACACGTCGAGAGCCTGGCTCAGCCGCCAGATGGTGGCGAGCGTCGGGTTGGTCTCGTTGCGCTCGATCTGACTGATGATCGACTTCGCCACGCCGGATTGCTCGGCGAGTTCCGACAGGGACAGGTTGTAGGCCTTGCGCAGGCGCTGGATCGTCTTGCCCATGTTGCCGGACAGAACCTGTGCGCCCGTCTCCAGGTCCCGGCTCCGCTCTTTGCCCTCGACGCCCATGACTGCCTCTGTTCCGAAATAGAGAACGTTCGTTCCTCAAAACGGTTGTGAGGGAATCGGCGGAACGGGTCAAGCGCCGGGGGCGCATGGCCCAACCTTTTGAGGTTCAGACCCCGGGTCTCTGGGGAGCGACCTGCAGGGCCCTGGTTCGCAGGAGCCCGAGCCGGTGCTCGCGCCAGACGATGAAGAGGCCCGTGGCGGCCACGATGGCGGCGCCGATCAGCACGGTCAGAGTGGGCAGGTCCCCGAACATGAACCAGCCGAACAGGAGCGCCCAGATCATGGTGGTGTACTCGAACGGCGCAATCACCGAGGTGTCCGCATAGCGGTAGGATTGCGTGACCAGGATCTGGCCGACGCCGCCCAGGATTCCGATGAGGACGAACAGGGCGAGGTCCGTGGAATCCGGCATGCGCCAGCCCAGCGCCAGGGTGCAGAGCGACAGGCAGGACGCCATGATGAAGAAGTAGAACACGATGGCGCCGGTCTTCTCGGTCTCGGTCAGGCGCCGAACCTGGATCATGGCGCCGGCCGAGCAGAAGGCGCCCGTGAAGGCCAGCATCGCCCCGAGCGTGGGACCGGCGTTCAGATCGCCGCCGAAGGTCCCGACCTTCAGATAGGGCGACAGCATGATCAGCACGCCGACGAACCCGATGCCGACCGCCGTCCACCGATAGGCGCGCACCGTCTCCTTCAGGAGGAGCGCCGCCAGGATCACCGCGATGAGGGGCGACGCGTAGCCGATCGCGATGGCGTCATGCAGCGGCAGGTAGGAGAGGGCGGCGAAGCCGAGATACATGGCGCCCGTGCCGATGAACCCACGCTTGAAGTGACCGACCACGTTCCTCGTCCGCACTGCGTTGATGAGGTCTCCCTGCCATCCCAGCCACAACATCAGCGGGAGCAGGGCGAAGGCCGAGCGGAAGAAGACGATCTCGCCGACAGGATAGCGCGCGGCGAGCGTCTTGAGGGTCGCCGACATCATCGTGAAGACGACGGCGGAGGTGACTTTGAGGGAGATCCCCAGGAGAGGTTTCACGGGAGAGGGGGTTTTCACGGCTGGCGTCGCTTGGAAGGGTGCAGCCAACCACGGACGGGCCTCCCCGTGAACCCCCAATCGGCGCGCAAACCCCTGCGCCCGGCGCATGGGTTGAGGACAAGGGTTTCAGGACTGGACGGCCCGCGAGCGCTTGATGTGGGACCTCGCGAAGCCGATCGCCGTCAGGATCAGCCATGCCGTCTGGGTTACGAAGGACGCCAGGTTGAAGTCGAACAGCAGGGAGTAGAGGATCAGCAGCGCTCCCAGGGCATTGAGAAGCGCATAGCGGTTGTCCTCGACCTTCAGGGTGCCGAGTTGCAGCATCCCGTAGGCCGACAGGTAGGCTGCAACGCCAACCAGTCCGACGATGTCAGGTCCATTCATCCACGATCTCCGCCCGATCCAATGATAAGGCTCTACGGCAAACCGGCCCGCCTGGGAATCGGACGTTTCGCCCGAGGCAGGCCCGGGGCCGGGAGGTGGTGCCTGTCCTGGCAGGCCCGGCCGTTCTCCCCTCGTCCCGACACCCTCCGTCCGTCCTGACACCCTCTGCCTGTCGCGCCCCCCTCCTCCCGTGTC